>NZ_JAKUDW010000004.1:0-106791 GCF_022662595.1 Bacillus cereus group sp. BfR-BA-01524
TGGGTAATGAACTCTTGTCTTCAAACCAAAAACACCTCCATTGAATTTGCATACTTAGTATGCGAATTCAGGAGGTGTTTTTTTCATGTACCACTATTCGGGTTCACTTCATGTTACAAACGGAGCTTTTTGTTATTGACCTAAATTTTGCACCTTATCTTTCAAATCACGAACTTGATCTATCGTCTGCATGAGCTCTGAGTTTTTAAATTGCTCTACGTCCATTTTTCCTTCCTCTATCTTTTTCATAGACGTATCAATTAACGAATTTAGCTTTTCATTATATCCAACGATTTGTTGATGAAGATCCTTCGCTACATCTGGTGGCGTTAATTCATTGAAAGCTGGTATATCTTGTTTAATTTCATTCAGCTTCGTTTCTAATTCTTTTCGAGCTGTCCCATCGTTAATAGCTTTCTCTGCTAATGCCGGTGCTTCATTTGCAAATGCGCTTATTTCATTTACATAGTCTGTCGCCTTTTGAGCATAATCTATGGAGTTCTTTCCTTCCTCCACTATTGAACATCCCATTAAACCAATTGAAACTATAAATACTAATAAAATTGATTTTATTTTCATTTCAGACTCCCTTCGTCTTTATAATTGTCTATAATTTTCTCTATCATAACTTCTAGCTAAATTGCTTACAACCTTTTTTCAAATAGCTATTTATACTCTTACATGCCCTATTATTGTTACAACATCTATTTCTATATGTACGCTTATAATATCTTCAATTATATCCATATATCCTTGTCCTATAGCTGCTCCATAGTGTAATGTAATCCCCTTCTTTTCATACACTGACTGTGGCACTGAAAAAATAAATCTCCTCAAGTTTCTTTCATCAGCTGGTTCCATAATTAAAACAATCCCATCCTCATCAAACATATACGCTCGCCCTCCAACTTTACATTCACTATGGCTCAGTATTGCCTTGGTCAGCAAAATTTAAAACATAATAAGTTAAGATACACTCTGCTCTATCATAAAGTGAAACTTTAATCAGCTCCCACCTAATTTCTTTGCTTTCGCTGAATTTTGAGGTGAAGTCTTACTGCCCGGCAAATAGCGGGATAAAAATAAAAAGCATTCATTCTTTTTTATTAAGAATGAATGCTTTTTAAAAAATCAATTTCCAACTCTAGCATCTTTTTTTGACGAGGTTTTACTTTCCTTACGGGAACTCCAGCGTAAATATACCAATCATCTAAACTCTCTTTTACCATACTCATCGCGCCGACTGCCGTACCTTCTCCTACAGTTACATTTGGAAAAATAATAGAATTAGCACCAATAATCACATGTTTTTTAAAAATAACTTTTCCTACTTTCACATTCCTATATTGATTCGGGACGGTTGGCCCCATTAATGTATTTCCACTGAAATCATCAAGTACTGCATATACGATTGTTTTAGCTGAAATGTTTGCAAAGTCATGCATTTCAATCCCAATTTCCCCTCCATATAACGCTGTATACGCCGAGATGTGCGAATAACTTCCAATTGTGATTTTGCCACTTAAAATGCAAAAGTCATCAATTCTTACATTATTGCCAACTGATATAGCACCCGGATTATATATACTTGCTTTTTTACTAACCAATACATTTTTCCCAACAGATAAAAATCCAATTTTCTTTAGTTCTTCTTGACTATAAAAACTATTCATCTACCAACACCACCTTCTGCTCTAAACAGATTACAATTTGCTCTACTAGTTCTTTCGTCATTCCTTCCCATAAAGGTAAACTTACAATTCGTTTTGCTATTTTATTCGTTTTTGTTAAATCTGTAGACTTATATTTTCTAAAAAGAACTTGTTGGTGGCAAGATGGTGAAAAGTATAATCTAGCTTCTATTTTCTGTTTTTTCAGTTCTTCTATTACTTGTATGTTGTGAACTTCTTCTGGACAAATGATAGGCATAAATTGATGAATAACCGCTTCTGTCTTTTGGACTTCCCACCCTTTTTTCATTAACCCAGTACTTTGCAATAACTGTTTATACCATTCAGAAATACGGGTGCGTTCTTTTAATTTTTGATCCCATCTTTTTATAGTCGCTATCCCAATAGCTGCTGCGTATTCAGACATTTTACAATTAAACCCCATCATCGTGCATTCACGATTTTTATCAAATCCGAAATTCCCCATTCTTTTAATACGTTGTATATCTTCTTCGTTTTTACTATATATGAGCCCTCCTTCACCAATTCCGAAAGGCTTTGTTGCATGAAAGCTATATACGATCATTCCACTAAAATCCTGACCGTAATGCATACCACTATTCATTAATCCAAATCCCGGTGCCGCATCTACGACAACCGGAACCCCGATTTTCTCTAATTCTTCATATTCTTCTAAGTCCATCCATGATCCAAAAGTTGCGTACGGGACAACAATCGCAACCTCTTCTTTTAATTCTTCTATCTTATCCAAAAGTACGGTTTTATCCATATACCAATCATCGATTGAAATATCAATAAAATAAGGTTCCAATCCACACCAAATAGCCGCTAAGACAGTCGCAGGGAATGTAAAACTAGGCATAAGAGCATACTTTCCCTTTCTTCTTTTCTTTAGTTGAATAGCCGCCATTAACCCTAACGTTGCATTTGCTACTGTTGTAACAGCTCCCCTGTTTTGAAAAAATGCCGACATAATTGTTTCCTCAAAACGTTGATTTATAGGTCCATAATTCGTATATATGTGAGATGTATCAATTTCCTTCAATTCGTCCAAATACTCAATTACAGGTACAGTTGAAGCACGTAAAAAAGGAATATTCTCCATATCTATCTATTCCTTTCTATCATTTTCGGACAATATAGAGCATATCTGTTTCAGATAATCCAAATTTCCTAGCACTTTTCATTCCTTGTTTTTCCGCTATGTTATATAATTCCACCTTAAATCCTGCATTCATTAATCGTTGAATAAATCCCGATTGATTATAAATTCTCACATGATCTTCTTGACCAAAAGCTAATTTCCTCAATTGTGGTGTTACAATTAATTCATTCTCTACAATAAAATCTACATTCATTACGATTGGTACTTGAATAATTCCCCATCCATTTGGCTTTAACACTCTATATAACTCTCGCATTGCTTTGTCATCATCAGGAACGTGTTCTAACACATGGCTACATAATATTACATCAAAAGTATTACTATCATATGTAATCCTTGTAACATCAATTTCCTTCATTAATGGATCCTTTGGTTCTAAGTCACCACATACATACGTAATATTTTTATACTCGTTAAACCAATCTCTTAACTTCGCTTCAGGTGCAATATGAAGCATAGTATAGTTTCTATTTAACAAGTCTGTTTCCGTTTCAATGTATGTACGATACAATCTTTCACGATCCATCGAATTACAAACTGGACATATCCCTGTATCTTTATTCCACATCTCAAATTTATATTTCGGAAAATCATAATGTGCTGGCCAAGGTGAAAATTTTTCAAATTGTTGATTGCAATATTGACAATAACAAAATTCTTTCTCAAACATGTGAGAAACTAATTTGTGTAACCCTTTTTTTATCTTTTCATTATAAATTTGATCTATTTCGCCATTTCTTACTGCATCCTTAACTATAAATCCCGCATTTTCTAAACAATAAGATAAACTCTCTTTATACTCACTTTCAAAACTTAAAAATCCACTATTATATGCATCTATAATTAATTCAATCCACTCTTCAATTGTCATTAACATAAAATGCATTTGTTTTTGATTTTGTCCACTATGTTGTCTAAAATAACTAAGAGGTTCTTGTATATAAACTACTTTTCCTTTTCTCATCATATCTATCCAAGTTGCAATATCATTAATAGCAGAATAAGCCTTTCCTTTAAAATACCCAAACTTACCTTCAAACAAATCCCGATTAAACAAAACAGTTGTCGGCTCACCAACTATATTTTTTAAGTTTTTTAACATATAATTCCCTAATTCTTTTCCTTCAAAAAGTGTTGTTTCTTTCGCGATTTTCATATTCAATGTTGACGGTGGTAATATCTCTCCATTCTCATCAATCAGTTCACGATATGACGTCACAAATGAAATGTTTTCTAATGCCAAAAAGTATTTCATCATTCTCTCGATCTTTTCATGATGAAATAAGTCATCATCTAATAAAAAGTTTATATAATCCCCATTCGCAAGTTCTATACACTTATTAAAGTTTTCGGCAACTAATGGCGTTTCATTTTTAACATATGTAATACACTCATATTCACGTAAGTACGGTTGAATCATAACATTGACTTCATTATTTGTACTGTCGTCAGAAATAATAATTTCTATATTTTCATATGTTTGATTCAGAGCACTGTTGAGCGCTAATTCCAAGTAATAAGGTCTATTGTATGCAGGAATAAGTATACTTACTTTCGGTAAAGAAGAATTATTATTTATATGCTGTTTTTTCTTTTCTATATTTATTTTCTTTCCTCTAATTTTTTGGTAATAGTCTAATGTATATAATATCGATGATGGAACTATCCTTCTTGCATAATCTAGAAAATTAGTTATCGCTTTGTCTAAATCTTTTTCGTTGGATAAGAAACCATATTTTTCTCCCGCTATAATACTGTGTGAAAAATCTTCTAACCCATCCATCATTTTATTAGATTCATTTAACTGTTGATCTGGATGTAATCGAAAGTAACTAAGTGTCTCTGCTATATATACTGCTTTTCCTTCACTTAATAAAGATAACCATGAAGCTATATCTACATTACATAAATACCGCCTCTTATCAAAAATCCCATACGGTTCTTGTAACTCATTTTTACGAAATAAAACTGTTGTTGGTTCTCCAATATAATTTTTTTGATCCACAATTACCTTATTTCCTAATTCTATTCCCTCTATAATCGTATCCTCTTCAAATAAACGGACAGTTGAATAAATATGTCGTAGTTCTTTCCCTTTATCATCAATTACTTGACGATGAGATGTTACTAGCTTAATTTCATTATCTAGATCATTGAAAAAATACTTCATCATCTTTTCAATTTTATTCACATGAAATATATCATCATCCATTAAAAAATTTATATACTCACCGTTCGCTTCATGAAATAACATTAGCGCATTTTCAAATTGTCCGAGAGTTGATCTGTTTTTTATATAAATAATATTTAAATGATCACATAAATATTTTTGTAACACCTTTTCTGTTTCGTCATTCGTGCTGTCATCTCCAACTATAATTTCTATATTAGGGTACGTTTGTTCTAACACACTACATAACGCCTTTTCAAAGTAGCAAGGACGATTATACGTAGGAATTAACACACTTACCAACGGAAGTTGCTCTACGACCTCTTCAATTCTTTCAATACGAGTTCTCATTTTAACTCTCTCACCTCTTCGCATATTATTTATATACGCGACACAAAAATCACATTACTTTAACTGTATGGAGCCTATATACTTTTATGCAAACATGAAACAAAATATCATACTTTTCGTTCCTGAATAAACATATTTAATAACGCGGACATTTTATTTGCACCTTTTTTATTCATATGATCACTATCATAAAAATCATCCTCACAAAATAATGGCGAATCAAATAGATCTATGATTTGAAAAGAATATTGAGTTTGAAACTCATTTATAACTTTATAAAAATCTTCTTTTAATTTCTTACTACTACAATTGAAATAATGTGAAGTAACAGGGAATACAACAATTAATGGCTTTATATCGTTTTTTAATAGTAATTCTAAATATTTCTTAAAAATCATTTTATTTTCAACTAAAGTATGAGGATACGCCAATTTAGCGTGTGAAGCTGCTCTTATTTTCCCGTGTTCTTCAAAAGGAATGTAAAGAGGAGTAGTATTCCATTCAGCATTTATCCAAGGCAGTACCAATGATTCATCTTTTAGTTCATCTAATAAAATATATTCAAAATGCAAATTAAAAATAGAAAGAAGTGGTTTCGGAGTATTTAGATGTGAGAATCCATCAGTGGGTAGAGGAGAATGAACTACAGTATGATGACCATCTTGAAACAATGGATAATATACTTTGTGAATTCTATATGATTCAGATGATAACGACATATCAAAGAAAAACGAGAAATAGGCTATTCCTATTAAACAATATTGAAATGAATGAGTGTTTGATAGAAGTTGTGACGCTATTAAATAATCATAGTATAGATCTTGCGATGGAAGTGTTAATTTTATTGACTTTTTTGAGAGGAGCTCCGTACTTATGCCACAATGCGGATAAGACAAACCGGTAGCAAACAATTCATACGTCGGATCACTCTTTGCTTTTTTCATAGAAATGTATAAAGACATAAGCTCTGGATTTATTTGATAGATAGAAATTAATTTATCCTTCCATTCATACATGTATTTTGTTAAATTAATAATTTTTGAACTTTGCACGCCCCTATTTATCAAGTCATTTGTAAGTTTTTCTGCGTCCACTCTCCAAATGACTATATATTGAAAAGAATTTTCTATTCGAACAACATCTGAAACGTCTACAACATGAACTATTGTTTTACATTTATTTTTGTCTAATGTATTTCGAATCCTCTCCCCGGATAATTCATCACTTAAAACAATGATTTTATACTGCTCCTTCATGTGCATCCCCTCCATTATATGTATAATATGAAATTCATTTTTAATTCGTAACAATCATATACACCTGCAATCTAACAAAAAAATAGCTCCACCATTAGGCGTAGCTATTTTTACAATTATTGCTTATTCAAATCATATTCCTTTATCTAACTCATAAAGTTTACGATACTTTTCATTTTCTTTCAAAAGTTGTTTATGACTACCTTGCATGACAATTTGGCCACGATCAAGGAATATAACTTCGTCTACATGTTCTATTCCTACAAGATGGTGCGTAATCCAAATAACCGTCTTTTCTTCCGTTGCAGAAAACATTGTTTCAATTAAAGACAATTCTGTTTTCGGATCTAAACCGATAGTCGGTTCATCAAGTACAATGATGGGTGTTTCTTGCATAAGAGTTCTAGCAAAAGCAACCCTTTGTCTTTCACCACCAGAAAACCGCTTTCCCATTTCATGCATTTTTGTTTGTAATCCGTCCGGAAGAGAAGTAATATGTGAAGCTAATTGTGCTTTCTCTAAAGCTTTCCATATCTCTTCATCCGTCGCCTCTGGTTTGCCAATTCGTACATTATTTCCAATTGTCGTATCAAACAAATGGGGCTTTTGATTTAATACAGAAATATATTTAGATAAAAGATTCGTATGAGCTCGTTCACCATTCAATACAACTTGGCCGTTTACTGGGCTTAACGCCCCTGTTAACAATTTTAGTAAAGTAGATTTCCCTGTCCCACTTCTGCCTAAAATAGCAATTTTCTTCCCTGCTTTTATTTGTAATGATACGTCTTTTAATACAATCTCATTACTATCTGGATAACTATACGATACGTGATTCAGTTCAATATCTACATGTCTTGGTTCAACGTAATCATTATCTCCATACAAATCCATTTTATCATGTAAAACACTATCACTTTCTACGCCATTAAGACGATGGGTAGATTCTACATACGACGGGATTCGATCGATGGCATCTGCAATAGGAATAAGCGCATTCGTTACAGATAAAGTCATTAATACGAAAGCTGCGATAACTGTAGGAGCAATTTGCTCACTTGCCGCTTCATTTCCAGTCCATATAATCATCGAAATAACTACAATACCTACTACTAATTGAATGATACTGTCCCGAATATGATACCAGCGTTTCACTCTCTTTTCGATTTTTAACAACTGATCATTTTGTTTTACATACTCATTAATAAATTCACCTTTACGACCACTTGCCTGCCAATCAGATAATCCAAAAACAGCATCCGTCAGTTGTTGATACAAACGGCTTCTGCCTTGCTTTAAAGTAACATGGTGTTTCTTCATCAAAAGTAATGATACAAATGGAAGAAGAAACACGATAATAGCTAACATACAACCTACAATAAATGCAAACACAAGGTCAAATGCACCGATAACAAGTACGAAGATACTATAAACAACTAGCGCTAATATACTAGGAAATATTGTACGTAAATATAGGTTTTGCAAATGCTCTATATCTTCGGATAACACTCCTAACATATCACCCGTTTGAAATCGAGAACGGAAAAATAACGCCTGTGGTTCTACTATTCTATATAGCTTCGTTCTCATTTTTTCTAATATACGTAGTACGACATCATGTCCGACTAAGCGCTCTATATAATGAAACACAGCTTGCCCTATACTAAACGCTCTTGTTGCAACAATAGGAACATATACAGCCATTACATTTTCCGGTCTAAGGGCAGATTTTGAGATTAAATAACCTGAAATAAAAAGTAACATCGCTCCTGAACTAACTCCAAGAAGACCAAGGAAAATAGTTAAAGTCATTCTACCTTTATTTTGTTTTATATAAGGTTTAACCCAGTTACTCATTTCTCTCCCCTCTCTTCCCTATGAAAATGTAATGTCTCACTCTCTAAAAGTTCTTCATACGTCCCACTTTCTTTCATTTCCCCTTTATTTAAAATAAGGATATGGTCCATTTGTTTCATCCAATGTAGACGGTGAGTTGCTAAAAATACTAACTTTCCATTAAATAGACGTAACATCGCTTGCTTTATTTCAAATTCGGTTTCAATATCAAGATGTGCCGTAGGCTCATCTAATAAAATGATTGGTTTTTTACTTAAAAGTGCACGCGCCATAGCAACACGCTGTTCTTGTCCGCCACTTAGCATACGTCCACCTTCTCCAATTCTTTCGTGCATCCCATTTGGAAGTGATGTAACGAGTGAACGAAGGCCGACTTCATTAATAACTCTTTCAACTTCTTCATCTGTTGCTTTTGTTTCATAAAAACGAATGTTATCCTTTAATGAAAGCGGAAAAATATAAGGTTGCTGCGGAATGTAAGCAATATTTTTTTGCCAATCTTCACGAGTAGATCCATCAACTTCTACACCATTTACTAAAATCTTTCCACTCGAAGGAGATAAAAACCCGGCTAATACGTCGATTAACGTCGATTTCCCCGCACCACTTTCACCAATAACACCAATAGCACCGTTACCTTCCCAAGTAAAATTAATCCTTTCTAATATAGCCTTCTCAGATTCAGTATTATTAACTTTGATATCTTGTAATTTCAAGCTACTAGAGGCATTCCATACTATATCTTCATTTAAATCTTTCTTTTGTATTCCTTTTTGTTGTTGCAAAATCTCTTCTATTTGCTCCATCGCAATTTGTCCATCTAATGTCGCATGATAATTTGCTCCCACTTGTTTAATCGGCAGAAAATATTCCGGAGCTAAAATCAAAATTGTAAGGGCTGGTAATAGTATAATCGTTCCATCTATTAAACGTATCCCTAATCCAACTGCCACAAACGCGATTGATAAACTCGTAAAGAAATCTAATGCAAAAGAAGAAAGAAAAGCAACTCGCAAAGTACGCATCGTTGCTTTTCTATATCTTTTACTTACTTTTTCAATCTTTCCTTCGTGCTGTTCACTTTTCCCTAAATACTTTAATGTTTCTAAACCTTTTAACGTATCTACAAAATGGTTCGAAAGTACACGATATATCTCATACTGACTATCTGCCATTTTTTGCGCTGCTAATCCGAGAAGAATCATAAATATAATCACGATAGGAATCGTTACAACTAAAATGATTCCAGACTCAATATCTAGCGTAAAAACATATAGTACAATTAGACCTGGAACGATACTACTTCTAATCATTTTAGGAATCGTTAATTCAATATATGTTTTAAATTTCTCAATCCCCTCAATTGATAAGGTAACCAGATGACCCGTTCCAACAGTTTGAACATACCTTGGACCTAATGTGAAATATGCCTCTATCAATTGTTTTCTTAATAACGACCCTGTTTTTTCGGCAAAACGTTCCACTAATATTTGTGATGTTCGAACTACTATGTTACGCGCTGCAAACGCGATACCAAAATAAACAATTTCACTTAATATTGTTTGTACTGTCTCTCCATGAAATAAAAACGTAATAGCTCGTGCTAAAAAGATTGTTTGCGCAATAATACTAAAAGCTTCTAAAATACTAATAATCGTTAACGCTACATATAAAATACGGCTACCGGGATAAGACGGAAGTCCTCTTTTTCTTTTCATTAGTACTCCAAATCGTTGTCTGACTTAACAGGTTGTCTAAATACATAATAACTCCATATTTGACTTCCGATAACGAAAGGCAAAATAGCAATCGCAAAGTAAGTCATAAGTTTTAATGCATAAGCTCCTGATGCTGCGTTGTAAATTGTCAAATCATTCATTGCTCCTAAAGAGCTAATCATAACACGTGGGAACATACCGATAAATACACTCGCACTTAGTAAAATGATTGTTAAACTCGTCATAAAGAAAGCCCAACCATCTCTTCTTCTTTTATTTAATAAAGTGGACACTAATAGTGCTACAAAAGCTCCGATTGGTACCATAATCCATTCTGTTCCATGAGCAGTGAAAATGTCGGTTTTCCATAACCCCACACCAGCAAAAACAAGAAGTGTAATTAATGAAAATGGTGCAATTTTTATTGCAGCAATTCGTGCACGTTCTCTCAATTTACCAGTTGTACGTATCGTAAGAAATTGTAATCCGTGAACAATACATAGTAGGAGAAACATTACTCCCCCAAGTAACGCAAATGGATGAAGTAATTGCAGGAATCCACCTACAACATTTTTACTCTCATCAATAGGTACACCTACCATAAAGTTTGCAATCGCAACTCCCCAAAGGATAGGAGGTAACATACTTCCAATAAACATCCCCCAATCCCACGCACTCTTCCATTTATGATTATCTATTTTCGCACGAAATTTAAAGGAAACACCTCTTAAAATTAAAGCAAGAAGCATAAATACAAACGGAATATAAAAACCACTAAATAAAGTTGCATACCAGTGCGGAAATGCCGCAAACATGGCTCCACCAGCACAAACAAGCCATACTTCATTCGCGTGCCAGAACGGTCCTATTGTATTTAAGTAAACTCGTTTTTCAAAATCATTCTTTCCTAAAAACCTCGAAACCATTCCTACCCCAAAGTCGAAACCTTCCAGTACAAAGAATCCAACAAATAAGATTGCAATAACTAAAAACCATAACTCATTAAGAGATAACATACTCTTCCTCCTTATCAAATGGATCATGGCTTTGATAATCCTTTTTCGTTTTCTTATTTGTGTGGCCCTTAATGGTACGAACAAATAAGTACACACAAATTCCACCCATAATTAAATACATTGATGTGAATGAAATAAGTGAGAATAATACTTCACCGAATGTTACATTTGGTGATACAGCATCTTCTGTTTTCATTACACCAAATACAACCCAAGGTTGACGACCCATTTCAGTCATAATCCACCCTACTGTATTACCGATGAATGGAAGAGAAATTGCATACACCATTAATTTTAAATACCACGTTTTTTCAGCTAAACGATCTTTTCTTGATAAGAACCATCCGTAAGCTCCTAGAAGAAGCATGAATGTTCCACTCATTACCATCGCTCTAAAACTCCAAAACATTGTATGCACTGGAGGAATATAATCCCCAGGTCCATATTTTTCTTCATATTGTTTTTGAATTTGATTCATCCCTTCAACTTGACCGCTAAACTTATCATACGATAATAGACTTAGCATATAAGGGATTTGAATTTCAAACGAATTTTCTTTCTTCTCTGTATCAATTTTCGAAAATACTGTAAATGGCGCTGGATCCTCACTTGTATTCCATAGTGCTTCAGCTGCCGCCATCTTCATTGGATGTGTCTTAATTAATTGTTGCGCTTGTGCATGACCGAAGAATAATACAAGCGCCGTTGTAATTGTTCCAACAATGATAGAAATGCGGAAAGATTTTTTAAATACTACAGTTTCTTGTCCTTTTGTAATTTTCCATGCACTTACACCCGCAATAAAGAATGCACCTGTTGCAATTGCTGCTGTAATTGTATGCGGGAATTGTACCCATAGTTGTGGGTTTTGAATAATGGCTAAGAAATCATTCATTTGTGCACGACCATCAGCTGCCATTTCATACCCGACAGGTGACTGCATAAATGCACTTGCAGTTAAAATCCAAAATGCTGATAACATCGTTCCAATTGAAAGGAGCCAAATACACATTAAGTGAATTCGCTTCGGTAATTTATCCTCACCGAATACCCATAAACCTAGGAATGTAGACTCAATGAAAAATGCCAGTAATCCTTCAATTGCAAGCGAGGGACCAAATACATCACCTACAAAACGTGAATACGTTGACCAGTTCATACCAAACTGAAATTCTTGTAAAATACCTGTTACTACACCTACTGCAAAGTTAATAAGGAATAATTGCGTCCAAAACTTTGCCATCTTCTTATATACTTCTTGTCCTTTTACCACATACAACGTTTGCATTATCGCAATAATAAAAGCTAAACCAATTGACAGCGGAACAAAAAAGTAATGGAAAATCGTTGTTGATGCGAACTGTATTCGTGCCAATTCGAGCGTTTCCATACTAAAATCACTTCCTTCATAGTTTTTATAATAAAAGTTAATTGAGCAATCTTATCAAACTCAATTATTAAGAAATACGAAAAGACAAAAACATTTTGTATGTATTGTCGAAAAATATGAAGTTTCAGTTTTTCAAACTATTGCAATGCTAATTTTTACCTTTTCACTATTTCTGTAGTGTTTTATTCGTTAATCGAATTGTATAATATACCTACATAGTAAATTCAGGTTATTTTTGACGTATTATTGACATCATTTTGTCTGAAATATGTCTTTTGTCATTTTTTTGAATCAGATTTTCCTCATTAGTAAAATGTGTTTTTTCAATATACGGCTTACTTTTATATCTATAAAACAATCGTGTTTTTCTTCATACACTTGACTTTTAACCGAAAAAATGTCCTCGCATCCACCCTTGATAAATGCTTGTTTTTTGTCAAGAGAAAAATGTATTTCCAAAATTCAAACTCGAAATAATGTTATTCAAAAATAGAAAATAACTTCCCTCTCCCTCGATTAAAAGTTCATTTTTTTGTCATTTTTCCATAACAAATAAAAAACTGAGAGTCAATTAGACTCCCAGTTTTTTTATTTATTTTGCTGTATGTTTTCTAACGGCTGGTAAAATTTCAGTAGCAATTAATTCAATATTTTTCTCAATTTTATCAAATGGTACACCGCCAAAATCAATTTGTGCCATAAAGCGTTGTTGGCCAAACAATTCATATTGGTAAAGCATTTTCTCAATGATTTGTTGTGGGCTACCAACCATTAAAGCATCACGGTAATCTATTGCATTTGTAAATTGCTGTTTCGGATACCCACCACCGCGCAGTGTAAGCATACCAGCATTAATGTGAGGGTAATATTCACTAAGTGCATCTTGTGAATTTTTTGCCGTATAAAATAAACTCGTTGTCGCAACTGGTAAACTAGCTGGATCAAATCCACTTTGCTGAGCAGCCTCGCGGTAAGCATCTACTGACACTTTAAAGTTAATTGCTGGACCACCAAGTGTTGTTATCATCATTGGCACACCTGCACGTCCTGCTTTAATTGCACTAGCTGGCGGTCCACCAACCGCACGCCAAATTGGCAGGTTATTATTTTTAGCTCTAGGGATAACTGAAGCATACTCAAGTGGTGCTCTGAACTGCCCATTCCATGTTACATGTTCCTCTTTATTAATTTTTAATAAAAGATCCATCTTCTCTTCAAATAACTCTTCATAATCATTCACATCATAACCAAGTAAACTATATCCTCCAATACGAGATCCACGACCAGCTACGATTTCAGCACGACCATTAGAAATCAAGTCAATGGTAGCGAAATCCTCATATACTCGAACTGGGTCAGATGTACTTAATATCGTTGCGGAACTTGCAATTTTTATATTTTTCGTAGCTTGCGCGACCGCACCTAAAATAACTGTATGAGCTTGCGTTGTAAAATGCGTTTGATGACTTTCGCCTACAGCAAACACATCAAGCCCTGCCTCATCTGCTAACTTAGCTGTTTCAATTAGTTCGTGAATTCTTTTTTCTGGCGTAATTTTCTCCCCATTATGTGGATTTAAAACATGATCGCCAATTGAATATAACCCAAACTCAATTCCTTTTCTTGTATCTATACGGTATTTTTCCATAGTTACTCTCCCCTTTAATAATGTAGTATTAGTTTTTCTTCTAAAAACGTTGGTAAGTCAAGTATATCTCCGTATTACCTACCTCGTCACTTGATTAGTCAATTGATGAGGTAAAAAAAATTACTCTTGCGGTAATTCTTTTTTTTCACTATGTTTATGAACTTTCGTCATCAGCTCGTATAATATTTTCTGCTCTTCTTCATTTAATACATCATCAAAAAACGAAGATTGAAATGCAAGTTGCTCTGGCAAGGCTCTCTCTAAAGCTGCTTCTCCTTGCTCTGTAAGACTAATTGTTTTCGTTTTCCAATCTTGTTTTCGTACAATATATCCTTCTTTTTCAAGACGAGTTAACATTCGAGAAATGCCACCTTGTGTAACAGTTACCTTTTCAGCTAACTCCATTTGTGTTAGTGGTTGATACGTACGTATTTGCAAAAGCACATCAAATTGAGCTGTCGTTAAATCAAAACGTTTTAAAAACTCATTTGACATTTGATTACTTTGGTTCGTAAATCGTATTAAACGTAACCATATTAATGATCCTATCGTATTATCACGCATGTTTCATCACTTCCTAGCGTTCATCTTACCATCACTTTACTACGCAAGTGATAAAAAAGCAAGAGAAAATGTAATAAATATAGCGATAGAGTATTGCATAAATAATGATAAGTAAGAATTCATATAAACATGAATTCTTACTTATCATTATTCTTAACTTTTCATTTCATTCATTACTATATTTAAAGCTGCCATAGCTTTTGGCCAACCAACGTAAAAAGCCATATGTGTTATTAATGCAACCAATTCATTCTCCATAACCCCATTTTGTTTAGCTAGCTTCAGATGAAATGGTAATTGTTCTGTATTACCGAGACTGATTAGTGCTGACACAGTACACAAACTTCTTTCTCTTAATGTTAAAGTGGCATCCCGCCACACTTCCTCAAACAATATCTTTTCACTATAATGAGCAAATGCAGGTGCCATTTCTCTCATTTTCTTTTTAATCTGTACTTCAATAAGTTCATTCTTCATTTTTTTCTCCCTTTATTTTCACCATTTGTGCTATTCCTTGACCAAATGACCAGTTTTCAGCAGCTGTCTCATTTAGTGTAATAAAAATATCCGAAACTTTAACGTCGGAATATTGCGGGATTTTTAAGGATACAGATTGATACAAATCTTTTTTCTGTTGCACCGTTCTTCCCGGTCCACATGTAATAGAAACATATATCATATTCTCTGTTCTCTTTTCTCCTCTTTCCAACAAATAATATGGATTATATAAAAATTTGTTTTGTTGATAAGGTAAGAACATTTGAAAATAATCATTTTCAGGGATGTTAAAATGTTCAATTAATGAAAGATGGATACATTTACCTATTTCCCCCAACTTTTCCTCATTTAATATGTTTTCAGGATAATAAATCTTCACAAAAGGCATAGATTTTCATTCCTTTTCTTAATTTTAATATACAACAAAATTTCATCGTGAAATGTGTAAAATCTCATATACTGTAACACCCTTAGTCACTACAATATCAGGCTTCTCTTCATAAAACTCAAACCTACTGTATCCCCATTTATCCGGATTATAAACGATTACATTCCCTAAACACTTTTCATTGTTTTGTACATTTTCATTCATCTTGTTTAATTCAGTCCCAATCAACGTTTTACTTTGAGAAATACTTCCTGCATATTCAACAACATATCTACTTTTCTTAAATCCATCACTTAGATTAACAACTAACGGAACACCTATATTTATTTGTTGCCACCCAAACGATTGTAAAATATTATCGTAATACCCTTCAAAGATAAATTTATTCATCCCTTCATGACCATTCCAAATATATAAAGGTGCATAGCAGTTATAAAAATTCCCGTTTTTCTCCGTTTCCGTAATTAAATAAGCTTTAAAATTTAGTTCTTGGAAACCATCAGTTTTATAGCCATTATCCTTTACCCTTTTCTTAATAATCTCCATGTCATAATCCTTTGGAAGAATGACCTTATATTGCATTCCAATCATGTTTATCACTCACTTTCAATCTTATATACATTATGATAAATCGATAAGTGGCTAACGTAAAATAGGTATAAATTATGTTTGGTATCATTTATAATGATAGTGCATAAGGGGCTGAGATACTTGGAAATAAATGATCTTATTATATTCAAAACTGTAGCCAGTGAGGGTTCTATTAGTAAAGCTGCTAAAGAGTTAGGATATGTTCAACCGAACGTAACTGAGCGAATTAAAAAATTAGAACAAGAGTTAGAAACACCTTTACTACATAGAGATAACAAAGGCGTTTCCTTATTACCTGCTGGTGACATTTTATTAGATTACACGAATAAAATATTAACTCTATTAGAAGAAGTAAAAGATGAAATTAAAATGAGTGGTTCTTCTTATATAATAGCGACGTCACAATCTATTTTGACAAATTATTTAAGTAAGCGTATTGCAGAAAACTTCAGAAATTATCAAATATATGTAGAAAGTAGTAGTCATTTGCAAAAATTACTGCAGCAACAAAAAGTTGATATGGTCATAACTTATGAGGATTATCCTGACGCATCGTTTAAAAAAGTGTTCACGACCTCAATTTCTGTAGGCTTATTAAAAGCGAAAGAAAAATGTACCATTGATTATTCAAAAGAAATTTTCTTCGTTAGCAATGACAAAAAGTGCCCTTTTAGGAATAAGACAATACAATTCCTAAAAGAAAACAATTTATCTCAGCGCCAACTTCAACAGTTGGATTCTTATTCGCTTATGGAAGAGTTTATTAATGATGGAAAAGGAATAGCTTTTTTACCGATTAAAAATGATACATTAGTAATAATTGCAGATGTTCCCATTGAGAATTTCGCTGTTCATTTTTTTACGAATCAAACCTTTATAAAGCATATCCCTGATGAACTATTTGATTAATAAAATGACTTCGTTGACAAACTTTTTTCAAAATAAAAATCCCTCTTTAACGAATCTAAAAGAGGGATTTTTATTTTGAATACAATTGATTTTTCACACGTTTTGCTCCACTTCTGTACTTTTCTCCTTCTTATTCCTTTTAAAACCCTTCAATTTCTTAACCGTCCCAACCAATCCTTTCGGAAAAACAAGTAGCACGATAATATACAATAAACCTAGAATAATCGTCCATCTTTCAAAAATCGGATATTCCGTCGCCAGTTCTGATAAATAATATTTTAGTGATTCAATAATCCCAGATCCAGCAATAGCTCCAATTAACGTTCCGACCCCTCCAATCATCGTCATCAATAATGCATTTAATGTCATTTCAATTGAAAATACAGTCGTATTGACAAAGCGTAAT
The DNA here is from genome assembly GCF_022662595.1 of Bacillus cereus group sp. BfR-BA-01524. Taxonomy (NCBI): domain Bacteria; kingdom Bacillati; phylum Bacillota; class Bacilli; order Caryophanales; family Bacillaceae; genus Bacillus; species Bacillus cereus group sp. BfR-BA-01524. Next base: position 17,619 of record NZ_JAKUDW010000004.1, read on the forward strand.
GTAATAACAAATAAACCACCGCTAATTGCAGCTACTATTCCTGCCACTACACTTGCGATTATTTTATAATGGAGGACTTTATATCCAAGTGCTTCAACACGTTGTTCATTTTGTGAAATCGCCTTTAATACTTTCCCAATAGAAGACTTTGTAAAAAGACGTAATAGAATAAAAATGAAGAGTAAACATATAAGTGATACATAATAAAAAGTAAAACGATCACGGAATATTTCTGGTACCCCAAATGTAAAACCATCTCCTCCGTGAGTAAGCCCACGCCATTTTTCAGCAAGTACGAAAAACAACTGTGAAATAGCAAGTGTTAACATTGCATAAAAATGACTTTTCAACCGTAAAGAAAGCAAACCAATTATATAACTAACGATTGCTGAAACAATAATTGCAGCTACTATCCCTATTAAAAAATTCGTTATTGATACGCCTTGCCGATCAAATAAAAGCGCTACCCCATATGCTCCTATCCCAAAGAACATACAATGACCGAACGATACAATTCCTGTATACCCAAGCAATACATCAAAACTCATTGCAAAAATAGCAAAGATGAAGATTTGAGTGAACAAAATTAACAGGCTGCGTGAATCATTTACGAACGGAAATACACTTAAACAAATTAGCATACATACTCCGAAGTATACTTTAATTCGGTCCGATGTGTTGTTCACCATTTCACCCCTTTTCACCAACAAGCCCAGTTGGCTTTACTATTAAGAAAAATAGTAACATTAGCATATTAATTGCAAGTGATAAATCTGGTATAAAATACGCTGTAAAAGCACCAGCTAATCCGACAATTAAAGACGCAAGAGCTGAACCTTGTACGCTTCCTAATCCTCCGATAATTACTACTATAAAAGCTAAAATTGCATACTGCATGCCCATCTCGGCGAAAATAACGCCCGAATACGGTGCTAATAAGAACCCTCCCAAAGCTGCCATCCCTGCTCCTAATAAAAAGACGAAAGAAAATATCGCTTTTACATTAATACCAAGCGCTTGAACCATTTCTTTATCCATTACACCAGCACGGATCATAAGACCTATCTTCGTCTTTTTGAGTAATAATAGTAGTGCAATGTAAATAATTATCCCAATCAAAATAACAAATAGACGGTATTTAATTAATATAATACCTCCGGATGTAAAACTTCCTTGTAACCATAACGGTAATTTTGCACTAATAGGGTTTGGCCCCCAAAATATTTTAATACACTCACTAAGAACGAGCATTCCTCCAAGCGTAACGAGCAGCTGTCGAACATGATTTCCATATACTGGTCTAATAAGAAACCTTTCTAAAATAAATCCTAGGAACATTCCCATAGCTACTGCTCCAACAAAAGCTAATATATAACTTCCTGTCATATTAAATAACCAAACACCTGTAAATGCTCCCCACGCAAATAAACCACCGTGTGCAAAGTTTAAAACGCTCATTAGACCGAAAATAAGTGAAAGACCTGATGCTAACAAAAAAATGAGCATCCCTGTTGAAATCCCATTTACAAATAAATTTATTAACACATCCATCCTTTTCACCTCGGGTTCATGTTAAGAGATTCCTAAATATTTATGACACATTTCCTTATCCTTTTTTAATTCATTCATAAAACCGTTATGAACAATTCGTCCGTTATCCATAATGTAAAAATAATCGCCAATTTGACTAGCCATTATAAAATTTTGCTCAACAAGTAAAACTGTTGTTTTCTCTTTCATCTTCAAAATAGCTACCATTAATTTCTCCACCATTATCGGGGATAGCCCTTTGCTCGGCTCATCAATAAGTAATAATCCATCACTATTAATAAACGCTCTTGAAATAGCCAACATTTGCTTTTGCCCTCCGCTCAAGAGCCCACTTTTCTTATTCCAAAACTGCTTTAAATCCGGAAATAGTTCCAGCATCCACTCTATTTTCCCTTCTACTTCTTCACCTTTTCCCCTAGCAAGAGCGAATGTTTCTTCTACTGTCAAATCATGAAAAATACCTTGATTTTCTGGTACATACCCTATTCCTTTCCTTGAAATTAAATGTGTAGCTAATCCACTTACTTTTGCACTATCATAATAAATTTCACCATCTGCAATCCGGTGAAACCCCATAACTGAACGTAATGTCGTTGTTTTCCCTGCCCCGTTTCTACCAAACAGTACAGTAATTGTCCCTTTCTCAACAGCAAGAGATACTCCTTGCAAAATATGAAACTGATCTAAATACGTCTCTATATTATTCACTTGTAATAGTGCCACTATATAATCCCCCTAAATAAGCACTTTGCACACGCTCATCTTTCATAATTTCTTCTGGCAATCCTTCAGCTAATAACTCTCCATGAAATAAAACGATAAGATGATCTGACAAACCTAATATCATATCCATTTTGTGTTCAATAAGTACAATTGTGCTCTCTGGATGTTTCTTAATATTTTCAATCACTTGTAATATAGCAGGTACTTCCTCAACCGAAATACCTGCCGTCGGCTCATCAAGTAATAACACATCCGTTTTTAAAGCTAATAACATCGCAAGTTCTAGCTTTCTTTTCTCTCCATGTGCTAAATCTTTCGCTAATACGTTCTCTTTCTCGTGAAGTAATACTGTTTTTAAGAAACGTCTCGCCTCTCCAACTTGTTGCTTTAATTTTGCTAGACTCGGGAAAAAACTATAGTAATCTTGTACGAATGATTGAACACTTAAACGGACATTTTCAAGTACCGTTAATTCGGGGAATATGTTTGTAAGTTGAAAAGAGCGACCGATTCCTAAGCGTGTTCGATCTGAAATCGATAGTTTTGTAATATCTTGCCCTTTAAAATACACTTCACCTGTTGTGGGTGAAATCTGGCCACTTAGTAAATTAAACAATGTTGTCTTCCCTGCACCGTTTGGCCCGATAATAGAAATGAGCTTTCCTTTTTGGACAGTTAAATTCACATCTTTAATAACATGATGTTCACCAAAAGATACGCTAAGATTTTTCGTCTCTAGCAAATGTGTCACGAAATCCCTCCCTTTAAAGCCGTGATTTTGAAAGAAATACATATAAAGAGGGTCCCCCCTCTTTATATAAGAAAACAACAGAAAATTCAGTCTATTTACTTTGAAGTGGTGGTTCTGTTTCTTTCATCGTTAATTCTCGCTCTAACACTGGCACCGGATAATCAACACCATCTTGCTTTTTCAATGTGATAGAATACAGCGTCTGCATCGCTTGGTGGTCCTTCTCTCTAAACTTCATCTTTCCTTTCGGTGTATCAAATTCCATTCCTTCCATTTTCTTAATCAAGGTATCTACATCTGTATCACCTTTTGTTTTCTTTAAGGCTTCTACAATAGAAATTGCTGCTGACATTCCTCCCGCTGTAAACAAATCTGGTACTGCACCATTAAAACGTTTTTTATGCTCTTCAACTAGCCAATCATTCACTTTATTTTTTGGAAGTGTGTGATAATATACAGAAAAACCTTGCATACCTACTAATGCATCCATTGTTTTTAATGCTGGTATATCTGGCGCACCTGTAGAAATTTTAATACCTTGCGCTTCCACATTCATATCTTTCAACTGTTTCCAAGGTGAATTTGCCCCTGCCCAAACGATAAATAAATAATCTGGTTTTGAACTAATGATATTTTGAATATTCGCTGTAAAATCTGTTGAATTTGTATCCGCGTATTGCTCATTTACAATGTTCGCACCTAATTTTTTCGCACCCGCTTTAAATGCAGCAATCCCTTCACGACCAAAAGCGTTATCTGGGGCAAATGTCGCAATCTTTACATCTTTTTTCGCAATTGCTGCTGCTCCTGCAATCGCATCTTGTGAGGAACTTCTTCCAGTTCTAAAAATATATTTATTCCAGTTCTTCCCGGTAATACTATCCGCAACTGCCGGTTCTACAACCATAATCTTTTCATATTCTTCAGCCAGTGGTAAAACCGCTAACGTATCACTTGAACTAGACGATCCAACTAAAAAATCAACTTTCTCTTCTTCTAATAACTTCGTAGCTTTTTTAACTGCTACATCCGCTTTCGTTTCTGTATCTTCTACAACAAACTTAATCTTTTTCCCATCTACTTTCCCAGTTCCACCAGTTGCATAGTCTAACCCTAATTCAAATCCGTTCACTGTTTGTTTTCCATACGATTCTAATGGACCTGTTAATGAGGCAAGAACCCCTACTTTAATCGTTCTTTCATCCTCTGTACTTGTTTTCTTCCCTGAACAAGCTGCCGTTATTAATAATGAACCTAGAACACAACCAGTAAACATCGTCTTTAGCCACTTACGTTTTTTCATCGACATTGTGATCCTCCCCATACTTTACTTTCTGATAGAATCAAACACGCCAAAATCCCCTGTCCGTAATCATGACTAACTAATTCGATAGATAATGGAAAACTCTTGTAGTACCCTCTACATTCGGCACAAATATATAATCACCTTCCTATGTAATGGAAACGGACATACAATCAATATATATTCTGCAATCCAATTGAAAATACTGTTTCATTTCAGTAATGACCATACAAAAAGACTAACTTATTTTTAAGTTAGTCTTTTCCCCTTAATTAGAGTTAAGTTCTACTTTCTCTAACCCTTCAGCCAATTGTTTCTTATCTAGTCCTTCTCCTATTACTACTAAGTTTGTCGGGAAACCGAAGTCTTGTTCTAGTAAAGTCGGTACTCCGAAAGAATATTGGAATAGGTGAGGGTATTTATCTCCATGGAATTTCACAAAACCTTTCACTCGATAAATACTATCTGGTAAATTCGAAAGCCATTCATATAATTTGTCTTGATCGATCGGTTTCGTAAATTGATACGTCATCGTTTGTATATGTAAATGCTGTTTGACATGTAGTGTCTCATGTTCCTCATCATTTGTAAATTCTGCTTCTTCTATATCTTGTAAAGATATATTACAATACTTCGTCTCATATATTTTCGCATGATCATTTATTGCCTTTACTTCTTCAAGTACTGTGTTCTTATCTTCATCTGTTAGTAAATCTGCTTTATTAACAAGAATATGACTACCAAATTTCAGTTGCTCATGCAATAGCTGTTGTACATTTGCACTTAATATACTTCGGTTTAACCACCTTACTGCATCTAAAACGACTACAATTGATTTCACTTCCAGGAAAGGAGCTAAAATTGGTGAGACACACGCGTCTAACACTTCAATTGGATGCGCAACACCTGTCGTTTCTATATAAATTACATCTGGTCTTTCTTGTTGGTATAACGAATGTAATTGTATTTCAAGCTCTTCTTTTAACGTACAACAAATACAGCCTTTAAGAAGTTCTCTTAAAACATTCTCTTTTCCAATAATATCTGTATCTACCGAGTATTCACCAATTTCATTCATTAATACTGCAACTTTTCTATTCTTCTTTTTCTCTGCTAACAATAAATTTTGTAATAATGTTGATTTTCCACTACCTAAAAAACCACCTAATATATGAATCTCCACTTTATTCATTCAACCGACCATCCATTTCTTTACTTCAAATGTATTCAAAGCGTAATAATTACGATTTATATTTATCATTTTATTAAAAGAATGACCATTTGTAAATATAAGAGATTCACTGTTCATTTACTTCATATGCAACTCTAACTCCAGACTCAATTGCTCCTTGCATCCATCCATGTGTTAATGTCGTATGCTCACCAGCAAAATGGACTTTCCCTGCCGGTGATGTCATATATGGGAATAACTCTAGCTCTTGCCCTGGTTCAAAAGCTGTAAATGCTCCACAAGAATACGGATTCTTACTCCAACTAAATGATGTACCAGTAACAAATTCACTATAAACTACATTTCCATATATTTGTGCTAGATTATTTAATGCATACCGCACACGTTCCCCATTAGGTAAACTATCCCAAGTTAAAGCCTCATCCGCCCACGTATAACTAGCCAACATAACAGCCGGTCCCGGCGTATGAATGCCATAACTCGGATAATATGTAAATCTTATAGGCAAATCGGTAATAGACTTACCTCCGCACTGCCCTTCTCTTTCCCAAAATCTACTTCGAAATTGTATTGCAATTTTAGTCGCAGCGATATAATTTAATTCGCGGATTGCGCGTCTTTTAAAATAAGAAAATAAGTGATACGGCTGGATTTCTACGAATCGTAACGCGGAAAATGGAATGGTGACAATCGCACTGTCACCTGTAATTATAAACCGCTTTAACGTTTCTCCGTTGTTTACTTGCATCATTACTTTATTATCTTCTTGTATGATTTTATCAACCTTATATGGCATTAAAATATGTTCCCTTAATTGTGGTAAGAATGCATTCGATAACTTATCCATTCCACCAGTTATTTCATAATATTTCGTTGTTGAAGTAAAGAAAATCATTTCACGTAATACTTCAATTAAGGACATTCCCATATAAGCTTCCATATCAAGAAGTACCCCGATCATATCTATTGCACCATCTGAATAATACTCTGTTAAAAATGACCCAAGCGAGTATGTTTTATATTTTTTTTCTACGATAATCCAGTTTGTATTAGGATCTTTTTTAATAAAATTAAGTATGGGTTCTAATACCACTAACATTAATTCTTCTGCCGTTTTTCCTTTTTCATTCTCTAAAACTGGATATTTAAGTACACTCGGATCGTTTTCAAACACACTCAGTCTCGTTCTAATATTATTCGTATAAATGATATCTAAAGGAGTTTTATTAATAAAAAGATTTAACGGTAGTTTAAATTTACGAATGTAAGCTAAAGTTAACTTATGAGTTTCAGGAATCCTCATTGGTCCTGCATTAAAATATAAACCATCGCTAAACGATTCACGAATCGTATATATTCTCCCGCCTATTCGGTTATTCGCCTCTAAAATCGTTACTTTATGACCTGCTTCTTTTAATAACGATGCTGCAACTAACCCTGAAATTCCTGCACCAACAATAATAATCTGCTTTGGATTGTTCGTTTTAACGAGCCCCACATTAATAATATGAAGCATTCTTTCCATCGTTAATGGCTGCTCCATGTCCTTTTCCCCTTTTATAAAGGATTTTACTGAATTATATTCGGTTACCTTCATTCCTATGTTTTGGGCAAGGAATTACACGGATACATTTTCAAATACTTGAATATCTTTTATAAAATGTAATAAACTAGATATGACTCTATAGAAGTAAGACGTATTATCTTACATAATAAAATCAATGAAATTGCGAGGAATTTTGAAATGAAAAAAGGTATTAACCGTGTTGTATTAGTAGGAACAGGAGCAGTTGGATGTAGTTATGCTTACTGCATGATTAACCAAGCCGTAGCTGAAGAATTTGTTTTAGTCGATGTAAATGAGGCAAAAGCTGAAGGGGAAGCAATGGATTTAAGTCATGCTGTTCCATTCGCACCAGCTCCAACTAGAGTATGGAAAGGCAGCTACGAAGATTGTAAAGATGCTGACCTTGTAGTTATTACAGCTGGATTACCACAAAAGCCAGGCGAAACACGTTTAGATTTAGTTGAGAAAAACGCTAAAATCTTTAAACAAATCGTTCGCAGTATTATGGATAGCGGATTTGATGGCATCTTCTTAATCGCAACAAACCCTGTAGATATTTTAACTTACGTAACTTGGAAAGAATCTGGTTTACCGAAAGAACGTGTAATTGGTTCTGGTACAACACTTGATTCTGCTCGTTTCCGCTATATGTTAGGTGAGTACTTCAATATTGGCCCACACAACATTCACGCTTATATTATCGGAGAACACGGCGATACTGAACTTCCAGTTTGGAGTCATGTTTCCGTTGGTATCCAAAAACTACAAACACTGCTTGAAAAAGACAACACGTATAATCAAGAAGATTTAGACAAAATTTTCATAAACGTCCGTGATGCAGCTTACCATATTATTGAGCGTAAAGGCGCAACTTATTATGGTATCGGTATGTCACTTCTACGTGTTACAAAAGCAATTTTAAACGATGAAAATAGTGTATTAACTGTATCAGCTTACTTAGAAGGTCAATATGGTCAAAAAGATGTTTACATCGGGGTACCTGCTGTTTTAAATCGCGGCGGTGTTCGTGAAATTTTAGAAGTTGAACTAAGTGAAGAAGAAGAATTAAAATTCGATCACTCTGTTCAAGTATTGAAAGAAACAATGGCTCCAGTTCTTTAATTAAGATAAAAAAGCAATCCAATTTATTTTGGATTGCTTTTTTTATTTTCATTATCCCCTATGACTTTTTAATGATTTTCTATCATTTCTTATTTTCCAGTCGTATCCTCATTATTTATATCAAACACATCTAATAAAAAAATAAAGATTGGTATGCCGATAATAAGCCCCCATATTCCGAGGAAATGCTCTGAGAAGATGAGAATCATAAATGTATAAAAGATTGGTAAATTTGTTTTTGCAGACATAAACTTCGGATTTAAAAAATAACTTTCAAGAGCATGGATGACTGTTATGAACACGATTATGTATACTACGTACATAACCCCGCCTACGTTGTAAGCAATGATACAAAGTGGAAACAAAGAAATAATCACACCTGCAACAGGAATCAACCCTAGTAAGAAAATCATAACAGCTAATACGAGTAGCTGTGGAAATCCTAAAACGATTAATGCAATGACAGTAAGAATACAATTTACAACGGCAATTAAAAACTGAGCTTCAATTACTTTACCGAACGATCTTGCAAATCTTTCACCAAAATATGCAATTTCCTCATAAAAGATCTTTAGCTTACTGTCTTTAAACTTAGATGTAAATGTAATAATACGCTCTTTTTCTAATAAGAAAAATAAGCTTAAAATTAGAGATAATAATATTTGTAAACTTACCTTCCCTATATTTGCTATTGATTGATATATGACATCTACACCTTGTTCTATATATTTTGATACTTCCATCCCATTAATTGTCGAAAGTGCATATTTAACGATTTCATTATCAGGTGGATTTTGAAAAAACAGTTTAAATTGATAAATTAATTGTGAAATTTGTATCGTCAGCACAGGTAAATATTTATATAATGTTGTGCCTATAAAGGAAACTAGTATTATATACAAACATGCAATAACAATTTTCCGGTTTACTTTCAATTTTCTTGAAATAAAACGTTGAAATCGATCCATTAAAAACGTCAGTATAAACGTAATTAATATTAAATTGATCATACTTTTTAATGCATATAATACAAGCGCTACTATTATTAAAACGAGAAACCGTTGAAACCCTCTACTTCGAAAAAAACTCTTTACTTCATTCATTAAGAATTAACCTCCCCCTTCAATGGATGGAAATTGAATATATTACATTTTATGAACTCCTATAGACAATCTTTCTTACTAATTAAGAAGAATCCTTTTTTCTTTTCATATTGTTAGATTCGTTTAACTGAGATCCACCAACATATTTCGGTGGATTACAGTTATTTTTCATATAATTTTTTATAAACTAGGTGATTTTCTATTTTTAGACTGCTGTTCATACGCATATCCAATATTGAAAAGCTCTTTTTCACCAAACTGTTTCCCCACAAACACTACACCGATTGGTTCTCCATTTTTATCATATCCAGCAGGAACCGCTAATTCCGGATAACCAGCTACAGCTGATAGAAGGACTTCATCGTTATTAATCATAACTAGAGCATCCAAACCTTTTTCTACTAAATACCTATCTAGCTCTTTTCTTGCGTTTTCTCGACTCGTTTGCACTACGTTTTCGAACTCTTCTTTCGTTATAGCAGATTTTTCAGACCCCTCAATTAATGTTTGTCCGTATTTTATTCGTCTTTTACTATCCTTTTTATTAAACGCTATAATCTCTTCTAACGATTTTACCGGTACATTCTTTTGCTCTGAAAAATAGTCGTTTACATTATGCTTGAACTCATATTCTAATGTTTGCAAATTATCTACCCCCCCATTGTTTAACTGAATATAATCAGTCAATATTGCACCTGCATCTTGAAGGTCTTTTCTAACTTTTTCTGCTACTGCTTTTCTATTTTCATCTTGTTGGTCTACAGAAAAAAGAAGGCCTATCTTTTTCCCTTTTAATCCATCTATTGATACATCCTTTGTATAATCAATTCTTTCTTTATCTTTCATTTTTTCTGTCATAACATCTTTTTCGTCATAACCTATCATTGCATTAAATAACGTTGCTGCATCTTTTACCGTTCTTGCCATAGGTCCTGCTGTATCAAGAGTTTCAGCTAATGGAATAATTCCTGTTCTGCTTACCATACCTAAAGATGGACGTAAACCAACTACTGATTGCTGCGTTGCAGGTGCAACAATCGATCCCGTCGTTTCTGTTCCAATTGCAAGCGGCGCAAAATCTGCCGCAACTACTGTAGCAGATCCTGAACTTGACCCTGAAGTATCGAATGTGACCGGACCGTACGGATTTAAATTTTGTCCTTTCTTCCCACTATACCCGCTTGGCATTGTAAAAGATAAATAGTTCGCCCACTCAGACATATTCGCTTTTCCTAAAACAAATGCCCCTTCTTCTTTCAACTGCTTCACAATTGTTGCGTCTTGATCTGCAATCCAATCTTTTAATACATAAGTTCCTGCACTAGTCGGCATCACTTTTTCCGTCTGTACATTATCTTTTACAACGACAGGAATACCATATAAATTCGACTTTTTGTTTCTACCTCGCTCTTGATCTAACTTTCTTGCTTCTTCCATCGCATTAGGATTTATCTCTGTAACAGAATTTAATGTTATTCCATTTTGATCATGTTCTTGTATTCTAAAGAGATAAATACTCGTTAATTCTTCATATGACAACTTTCCATCATCAATCATTTTTTGAAGCTCATCTACAGTCGCATTTACGACTTCTTTTTCTTTTATCTTTACATTTTCTATATTGATTCCTTTAAGCTGATTATGTATCGGTTGTAGCACTCTTTCTTTATCATATACAATACGCTCTGGTTCCTTTGGAAAATAATTTTTATACACGTAATATCCGCCGGCACATGCTAATAAGACAATGCCTCCAGCGATAGACAGCGTTACCTTTACCCATTTCTTCATGTTGTTTCCTCCACTCTATAAGGTGCTTCTTTAATACGAAAAAGAGAGTTACCTTTTACTTAACTCTCTCCAATCAAAATGCTAAATGAAAAAACGAACGATTTCAATCTAATTACTTCTTTTTTTGCATTTGCTTCGCTAACATTTCTTTCACTTGATTATACGTTAACCCTGAATTTTTATTTAAACGCTTTACTTCCTCAACATCAGTACCTACCACTGTATATTTTTTCTCATCATTCATTTTTCTAATTCCCTTCTCACCGGATTATTTCTTATATTTCTTCCCTAAATGCGTATAAATTAACACCACTACAAAAAAGGAAGCTGTTTTTAAGCACAGCTTCCTTCTCGTTACATATTGTATTTCTTAATAAAATTTCACTACATCTTCAGTAGGCAAGAACGTTCTTTCTGCTGGTTGTTCGTTTGGTTCACCAAATGGCATTTGACCTACTAAGCTCCACTCTGCCGGAATGTTCCAAGTTTCTTTCACTTCAGCATCTACGATTGGATTGTAATGTTGTAATGACGCCCCAATTCCTTCAGCAGATAATAGCATCCACACAGTGTGTTGTAACATCGCATTTCCTTGATGAGACCAGAATGGGAACTGATCTTTATATAATGGTGCATTTTCTTGCATTTTTTCTACAGTTGCTTGATCTTCAAAGAATAGAACTGTTCCTACACCTGCATGGAAGCCTTTTAGTCTTTCTACAGTCGCTTCAAAGTTTTCTGCTGGTACGCGAGCTCTTAGTGTTTCTTTAACAATATCCCAAAACTTTTCATGCTCTCCATCCATTAATACAACCATACGACCACTTTGCATATTGAAAGATGTTGGTGCGTGTAAAGCTGTTTTTAACACTTCTTCAATTCTTTCTTTCGTAATTGCATCGTTTTTTGTTACTTTACGAATTGAACGGCGGTTCACGATTGCTTCTTTTAAGTTTGTTGTAGTTGCTGACATTTTAATTCCTCCAAATGTTTGTTTTATAATTTATTTTGTTATTTCATAACAAGCGAATTAGCAATATCCATCAGTATTACATTGCATACCTTCAAATGAATTTGTTTTATCCTTTTCAATTTCTTTATCAATGACCCTTTCTAGTGTTTCTTTACTAGCAAGTCCTTGAATGACTTCATCTCCAATCATGACAGTTGGAACAGCCATAATCTTTGCTTCATCATATGCGTGCTGAATTGCTTCTTGATGCTTTTCTTTATATTTACGAGTTACTAAGGCATCTTTAAATTCCGCCTCAGGAAGTCCTACTTCTACCGCTAATTTTGTTAACACATCAATATCTTCAATGTTTTGCTCTTCTTGGAAAAATGCTGTGAATACGCGGTGATGATACTCATTACCTAGTCCACGTTCTTTCGCAAATTGACATCCTTCGAAAGCTAAATGCGTATATGGATGTGGTGAAACACGTGGCAAGCGCATATCAATTCCTAATTTCTTCGCTGTCGGAAGAATGAAAGCATCCCATGAACCTAATTTTTCTGGCTCATTCCATGGATCAATTTTTGAATATGGACTTGGACGTAATTCAAATGGCATCCATTCAATCTCTACATCTTTCTCTTTCGCTACCTCATCTAGTGGACCTTTTGCTAAAAAACAAAACGGACATATAAAATCTGAGTATACTTTCATTTTTACAGTCATAACTTTTACACCTTACCTTCATCGTTGTAATTGAATCGGTTACATTAATGGCAAAAAAATATAAATATTATTTAAGCATTCATTTTTTCTTGCAAAGTTTCAAACAATTGCCCCATCGTAATAGTTCTCAAAACTTCTTCCATCGCGGATTGCGCTTGAATTAAAATAATTTCTAACACCGCTTGAATATTCGCCCCAATTGGACAATCTGGATTTGGTTGCTCGTGAATGTGAAATAGCTTGTCTTCTTCTACTACATTCACTGCATGATACACATCTAACAATGTGATTTCATGTAAATCTTTTAGTAATCCCGCGCCACCTGGTCCACGATTTACATAAACAAAGCCAGCTTGTTTCAAATACGACATAATTTTACGAATGACTACTGGATTTGTATTCACACTCTCAGCCATAAAGTCTGAAGTGCATAGTGAAGATGGATTGTTTTTTAAAATAGATAAAATATGAACAGCTATAGAAAAGCGGCTACTAATTTTCATCGTAATCACCACCTTAATGTAATCATTATAGTTACAACGAAAAGATAAGTCAATCCTTTTCATAGATTTTTTTATAAGTAAATTAAAAAGTGTCCCATTATAATATATGAGACACCCCTTTTTATTCTGCAAATAGCGCTTGAAATTCTTCAATAAATAGCTGCACAGCGATTGAAGAATCCTTTAATGAAGGAACAGCTAAAGCAATTTCTCTCCATACTTGTGGTTCCAATTCTCTCGTTTGCACATTTTTTGGTAAATTTGTTAAAGATAATTCAGCTAATATTGCAATGCCTAATCCTTCTTGAATCATATTTAAAGCTGTAGTAACTGTCGAAATTACATACTCAGCCCGAAGTGGTACGTTTGCTTGTTTAAACATGTCAATAATAGGTGGTTCGTATCCGCCCTTACATAATATGATTGGTTCATTCTCTAAATCACTAATGGTAATAGAGTCCTTCTTACAGAGAGGATGATCCTCTCTTAAGATAGCAACCATTTTCCCCTTCGTTAATGGAACAATCTCCATATCTTTATTAGGCAAAATAACAATTCCTATATCAATAACCCTCGATACTAACCAATCTTCAACTTCTTTAATCGTTCCTTCACAAAGAACTACTTCTAAGTTCGGATACTTCTCCTTAAAAAGGTTTATCATTTTGGGTAAGAAATGTGCAGAGGCACTCGGAAAACTACCAATTCGAATCGTCCCAACTTCGTGTCCTTTCTCCATCGCAACTTCTTGTTCAATCTTCTCTACACCGTTCAAAATCTCTCTAATATGTACAAGAATCCTGTTTCCTACATCCGTAATGAGGAGCCCTTTTCGTTTATCACGTATAAGAATAGTAACGCCTAACTCTGACTCAATACTTGAAATCGCATGACTAACAGCTGGCTGCGTCATATTTAATACCCTGGCGGCCTTCGTAAAACTACCTAACTCAACAGTTTTTATTAATACTTGCAGTTGTGTAATGGTCATAACTAATCACTTATACTCCTTATAAAAAAGATTCATTTTATTTATTACAGTCGATATCATATCATAGTGAAATGAATAACAACAAGGAAGGAGGTCTTTCAGTGACACAGCTTTCTCGAACTAAGACGGCCATAATCCTTATCTTTCTCGTTTTCATGTGGGGAATCAATTGGCCTTTATCAAAGTTTGCCCTGCATTATACACCACCTGTTTTATTTGCAGGCGTTCGAACTTTAATTGGAGGATTCATTTTACTCCTGTTCGCATTACCGAAATACAAAGAGTTACATTTAAAAGAAACGTGGCATTTATACGTTATTTCTTCTTTACTTAACATCATTATATTTTACGGGTTACAAACTGTCGGCCTTCAATATATGCCTGCTGGGTTATTTTCCGCCATTGTATTTCTACAACCAGTTTTACTCGGTATTTTCTCTTGGATATGGCTTGAAGAATCAATGTACGGCTTGAAAATTTTCGGGCTTGTTCTCGGATTTATTGGTGTAGGTGTTATTAGCTCTAGCAGTTTAACAGGACATATTTCTATTATTGGAATCCTTCTCGCGTTAGGATGCGCTATTGGCTGGGCACTTGGCACAGTATTTATTAAGAAGACTGGTCACCGTGTTAATGCCATTTGGATGGTAACACTTCAGCTTATTATTGGTGGACTTTGCTTAATTGGATTTGGTTCAGAGTTTGAAAGCTGGTCTAGTATCGCTTGGAGTATACCATTTGTTAGCGTACTTCTCTTTATTTCATTCTTTGTTATTGCAATGGGGTGGCTTGCATACTTCACACTTGTTGGAGCTGGTGAAGCAAGTAAAGTTGGGGCTTATACATTCCTCATTCCACTAATTGCTATTATTGTAAGTTCAATTTTCTTACATGAGGCCATTACAATGAGCTTATTTATTGGGCTATTATTTATTGTTGTGAGCATTTGTTTTGTAAATATAAAACCGAAAGCATTTGCTGTAAGGCAGCGGGTTGAAGTGAAATAAACGTAAGAAAGAGCCTACTGTTTGTAGGCTCTTTCTTACGTCTTACTTTTTACGACGTACTACAAAAACACACGCACTTACCGACGATACAATCGCCAAAATAGATAAAATAATTGCTATCAATTGCATATTACTAGCACCTTCATTCTTTTCTACACTAGACACTTCACCATGTTCTCCTGTTAATGACGTACCTTTTGCAATTGTAGTAAGTGAATGCGGTTTTTCAGCTTTTTCATCACCTGTCCATTCAACAATTTCTCCGTCTTTATATTGTTGATATGCGTCCCAAGCTATTTTTTGCTCTTTATCCGGATTTTTAGCGACGAAAGTAAATCGCTGGAACTGGCCAGTTAAAATCCCTTCTCCTGTCGCTTCCCATACTACAGTTTTAACTTTTCCGGCTGTATCTTTTTGCTCCTCAATTTTCCATCCTGGCACTGGTTCATACTGCTGGAACTCTACTCCAGACGGTATTTTCAGTGTAACTTTTGTCGTTGCTACATTTTTTTCAACTGGTACTTTTATCGTATAAGTCTCCCAAGAACCAATGTCAGAAGTTGCTGGTTTTACAGTGACGTGCGCACTAACAGGTAACGAAAAAATTCCCATTGCAATAATTGTTGCGATCATTGTTGTTCCTAATTTTTTTATACGTTTCATTTTCTATTAGCTCCTTTTCATACATAGCTTCTTTTTATCTGCCACCGACAATAAATTTAAAATCTGTATCGAAACTATCAAGAGATTTTGTTAATCCATGAACATGTATATTCCAGTTTCCTGTCATGTTAATATACATACCTTCTGCTTCATATTCTCCCGGTGAAACTACCGAAACTTTAAATGAACCTTTTCCCATGTTCATATCTAATGATTGAGTCGTCAATATCATTTGTTCCATATCAGTAATAGGCTGTCCCTTTTCATCCTTTAGTGTAATATGGAATTTATTTTGTCCTACCTTATTCGGACTTACATTTAGCGTAAGTTCATATCCATTATCTAATTGCTTACTCTCTGTAAAAGGTCCAGTAGGAGGCATCGGTGGTGTTTGTACGTTTGTCATAAAAGCTACGATTACGAAAATGATACTTCCAATGACAAACTCTACTTTCACCGTAGCTCCTAATCCTTGCTGCGCTCGCATTCTCCCTTTCACATAATGAATAATTCCCAATATCCCCATGAAAATGAATAAAAGTATCTTTGTTAATAAAGCCAATCCATACTTCGTATCAAATAACGAGTGGATTGTTGGAATAAAAAATGTACTGTTAAAAAGGCCTGTTATTAAAATCACGATGACAGCACCTGTTGCCCACGGTGAAAAACGCTTAATCATATCCCAATACATATGCCACTTGTTATCCTCTTTACGTAAAAGAAGAATAATAGATGATAAACCACCAACCCATAATGAAGCTGCGAATAAATGTAGAAAATCCATAACGACAGCAATCTCTTTAAACTTTAAACCATATGCGTGACTATTAAATGCTTTCATAACAAGTAACCCTATAAATAATAGTATTGGAATACTCCATACTTTAAACGACGAAAACTTCTCATACTTCACCGCAAAATACGTAACAATTATAAGCGTACTAATGAGAACCATTTGAGTGATCCATATATAACCAAAAACAGAAAGCTGTAATGTTTCTTTTAATAGTAAAGGGTTGAATGCTTCTAGCCACGAAACATCAGCATTTATTTTTGCTTGCAATGGTAGGTTGAATAACAAGCTAATAAATATCCCAAATAAGGAGATCCATATTATGTTCTTACTCCTTGATCGAACCGAGGTTGCATTCCCTTTATACATAATAAGATTAAAGAAGAGAACTCCTAAAAATAGCGAGAAACTCGTATATAGAATCCCCCGTTCCATAATCATATCGATTTGCGGGACATACCCCATCTCTTCCACTTGTACATCGTCTGCTCCCGCTTCCGCTAATCCAATACGGAATGGAATAACCCCTTGAATTGGATGTCCATCAGCTGAAATAGCTTTCCACTGAATGGAGTAAAGACCATTTTTGAGATTGTCTTTTAATCCAGCTTCTAATAGCTTTTTATTTTTTTTATCAATATGAGCATCTTTTAAATCGACTCTTTTACCTGATGTATCTCTCACGTACAATGTATTAAAACTTGAAACTTGTATGTCCTCATCGAATTCGATTTTTACAACAGATGGTGCTTTCTTCAATGTTTCATTTTCAGTAGGGTTTGATTTCACAACGTACGCATGAGCAAATGCACTTTGCGGTATCAATATGATAAGCACACACACAAGTAATAGCCATATCCCTAATCTTCTCATTACTTTCACACTCATTTCACTTCTCTCTTCCTCATTGCTCTATTTTCATTACTTTAACTTCCAAAGTTTGATTCTCCGTAGAAATATTAACCTGATTAAATATAAATTTCTATAAAGTATAACTCTTTATTTCTCTTCCACCTCTAAACTTCCAATATAATAGTAACTATTATGATAGATACAACTTACATTTTTAAAGCCGATTGTTATTATATCATAAAATATATTTATGTAAGTTATTAAAGAAGAAAAGTTATCGTGAATCATTTGTGAAGAAAATGTGAAATACATAAATAAAAAGGTGTTACGTTATTACGTAACACCTTTTTAAAAATACCCTTCTTCTATTTCTCTTCCGGATAATCACAATACTCGATAATCGTTCCTTCTGTATCCGCTGGGTTAAGATAAATTAACCTTCTACCGTGCTTATTAATGCGCAGCGTATGCTCTAACGTTCGAATTCCTTGTTCTTTCAATTCCTCTAAAGCTACATCTAAATCATCTACTCGATACGCAACGTGATGTACACCTTTACCTTTTTGTTTTATAAATCGGGCAATTGGTGAAGTGGTGTTATTTGTCGGCGCAAGTAATTCAATTCTATCTCCATCCACTTCAAGAATGGCTACTTCGCTTTCCACACCAGGAGCTTCACTTACGTAACGATCTATTAAAGTTCCTAGTAACACATTTTCATAAAAACGTATCGTACTATCTATATCTCGAACTGCGATGCCGATATGATCAATTGTTTTTTTCATTTTATTTCCCCTACTACTTTATTTTTTCTATCCTTATCAATAGTAACAAAAAAAGTTATAGAAACAAGTTCTATAACTTTTTTATTTAACCTATTTTCTTATCCGCTCTAGTTGCTGGTTGAACTTGATTTTTCATTTTTACAACGCTAATGCCATATCCGATAAATCCACCGATAATCGCTGGGAAGATCCAGCCTAATCCTACTTCCTGCATCGGAAGGAATTTAGTGAACACTTGGCTTACTACTTCAATGTTAACTCCAGCTGCACTTAATCCATCGAATAAGCTGATGATAAATGTTACGATTAAGCTCACTTGATAAACTTCAGCTCTTCCTTTGAATAATGAATGGAAGAATGTTAAGAAAATCAATACGATTGCTAGTGGATAAATTGCTGTTAATACTGGAACAGAAACTGCGATTAACTGTGTTAATCCTACGTTTGCAACAATTGCACTAAATACACATAGTGTGATTGCAATTGCTTTGTAAGGAACATTTGGGAATAACTTATGGAAGAATGAAGAACATGCTGATACAAGTCCCACACTAGTTGTTAAACAAGCTACTGTAATCATTAATCCTAATAATACTCCGCCATATGATCCGAAATAGTAGTTAGAAACTTTCGCTAATACTTCTCCGCCGTTCTCTAAATGTCCAAGCTTTGCAACACTTGAAGCACCCATATAAGAAAGAGCTGTATAGATAATTGCTAAAATAGATGCTGCAATTATTGTCGCTTTTGCACAAACGACCATAATTTGTGTTTTCGTTTTCGCACCTTTTTCTTTAATAGCATTGATGATGATAATCCCGAATACAAATGATGCAAGCGTATCCATCGTTAAGTATCCTTCTTGGAATCCTTTAAAGAATGCATGTGATGTATAAGCTTCCACTGGTGCTTGCATATCTCCAATCGGATGTATAAAAGCAACGATTACTAAAATACCGATGAAAGTCAACTTAATTGGCGTTAAAATTTTTCCAACAATATCGACAATTTTCGCGGGATTTAGCGAAAAAAAACAAGTGATGCTAAAGAATATAATTGTGAAAAGAATTAAAGGTGTAGAACCTACTCCCTCTGGCATAAACGGCTTAAGACCAATTTCATAAGATACATTTCCTGTTCTCGGTATTGCAAATAACGGACCGATCGCTAAGTATAAGACTGTTGTAAATACAATCCCGAACACTGGGTGAGCACGACTTGCTAATGACTGTAAATCATCTTTACCTGAAAAACCAAATGCTAGTACACCTAGTAATGGTAATCCAACACCAGTTACTAAAAATCCAGCGTTAGCAATCCATACATTCTCTCCTGCTGATTGACCAAGCATCGCTGGGAAAATTAAATTTCCTGCTCCAAAAAATAGTGCAAATAACATTAATCCAATAACTACTATGAACGAAAACGGTACTTTATTCGCCATAATATAACCCCCATTCAAATTTCCTTATCTCATTTTCCAATTTTAACTAATTGAATTTTCTGAATATTTAATTTAAGTATCAACTATTCTTGAACTCATTATAGTTTGCTATATAATATTTTGCAATACTATTTTCGAACTTTTCTTTTATTTTATAAATATACATTTTTTAACATGAAAAATAGACTAAAAAACCAACACGGTCATCCATGTTGGTTTTTCCATTTACTATCATAAATTAAAATTTCGCTGCTACTTTTTTAACGTTATCTAGACCTTCTTCAACAATTTGTTGTGAACGATCTGGATATTGATTGTGTCCTTCAATTACAACTGTCTCTAGATTTGTAATTCCCCAGAATCCAAGTACAGTTGTTACGTAATTAACTGCCATTTCCATAGGAGCCATTTGCTCTGAAGAGTAATCTGAACCACGAGCACCTAACACAACTACTTTCTTACCACCAACTAAACCTTCTGGACCATTTGCTGTATATTTAAACGTTTTTCCAGCTTGAGATAAGTATGAAATATATGTGATTAATGGTGCTGGTACTGTAAAGTTCCATAATGGGAATGCAAATACAACCTTATCAGCTTCTAAAAACTGATTTAAATATTGATCTACTGTAGCAACCGCCTTCTCTTCTTCAGCTGTTAACTCCATGCCTTGGCTACGTTTATATCCACCTGAAATCGCGATATTTCCGTAATAAGGAAGATCTAATGCAAATAAATCTAATTCCGTAATTTCTGTATTTGGATTTGCTTCTTTATAAGTACTTACAAATGTTTCATACATTTTTGAACTAACTGCTTGCTCCGTTGGACGATCGTTTGCTTTTACAAATAATACTTTTGACATTTTTTTATTCCCCTCTACATTCGTATTTTCTTCTTTTTTACCAAATAATGAACTAAATAGTCCCATTTTCTTCACCTAATCTTTCTTTTCATATTCATTATTCATCATCATAAAAATTCTTATTCTAAGAAAAAGTTCCAATAGATACCTTAAGTTAAGCCTCCAAAACTTTTTGTTATTTAATTACCTTATGTAAGTGATTGTAATATAGTCACTTACTTTAGTCAAGTAACTTTTAATAAAAAACAAAATCTCAATTTAAAAATATTAACTAAAATACAATTGAACACCAAATACATCTTTATTACTTGTATAATAAACTTAGAGAGGAAAATTCATATATAGAAAGGATTTATTCATGAGCACTATAGAAAAGATTCAAACTTTTATTATTCTTTTTGCTGTTACATGCGGCATCGTACTCGGACAATTTAATATGATACATACGTATTCAGACAAGTTTATTGTCCCCTTCTTATTTTTCATGCTATATGGATTATTCCTCAGCATCCCATTAAAAGAAATAAAAAACGGATTTCGCAATTTAAAATTTGCTGGAACAAGTCTTACTATTAACTTCTTATGGACACCTTTACTCGCTTGGGGATTAGGAGCACTATTTCTTTCAGATCATCCAGCACTTTGGGTTGGATTTATAATGTTAATGGTTACTCCATGCACAGATTGGTACTTAATCTTTACTGAAATAGCGAAAGGAAATGTAGCACTTTCTACTGCAATTTTACCGGTAAATTTAATTTTGCAAGTACTACTCCTTCCAATTTATTTATTTTTATTTGCTGGTGTCATGAAAACTGTAGCGGTTTCTGTTTTAGTAGAAAGTATTGTTATCGTAATCGTCTTACCATTTATACTTGCACACGCTACAAAATTCATTATGAATAAAATGAAAAAAGCTGAAACTCTCGAGAATAAACTCATTCCGTTTTTCAGCTCTGCTCAAATTGTATTTTTAAGTTTAGCAATAGTAGCGATGTTTGCATCACAAGGTAAATATTTGCTGCAAAATATGAATGTCGTTTTATTATTACTCGTTCCTGTTCTATTGTTCTTCATCATTAATTTTTTACTAGGACAATTTATCGGACGCATCATGCATTTATCTTACAAAGATACAGTAAGTCTAAGCTTAACAACGTTAGCAAGAAACTCACCTGTTGCACTCGCTATCGCTGTAACAGCTTTTCCAGACGAGCCTCTTATCGCACTTGCACTCGTTATTGGACCGTTGATTGAGTTACCGGTACTAGCTTGTGTGTCACAAGTTTTGTTGCTTATTAAGAGAAAACGGCAATACGCATAATAAAAAACGTCCCATTTTGGGACGTTTTTTATTATGGAAAGATTACATACAACACTTATTTCTTATTTATCGATACAAATGAAATTACCGAAACTACAAACGTAATAATACCAATTATAAATCGATCGGCACTAAAAATTTTATATGCTATAGAAAATTTACTTTTCGTTACATTAACAAATCCTTTCTAATTAAAAATGATAGGAAACGTAAATATAACGAAAGCTGCCCAAAGTCCGTATATTGGCAAATACTTCGTAACGGCATCTTGGATAGCTGTCGGTCCTGATTTGTTTTGCAAGAAACGCATATAGGAAAACATAATCCAAATGAGATTTGCCCAAATCAGTACGTTTACTCCTAAAACAGCAAGTCTATTAGGCGTAATCCCGTAAGAAGAAAGTCTAAATACTATGGCTGACAATGCGACAGTGTCAATAATAAGCGCCAGTACAATTAAGGAAAAATTTATATAATCTGAAATGTTCTTTTTCTCGTCCGAGTCACTTTCAACGATAGAAAATATGGTAACAGCCAATACACCAAGGAGTATTCCGTTGAAAGCCATTAGGAAATTGCGATCCAAGAACGGATTTTTCCCGACCCAAATTACCGTTATAAGATAGATAAGCAACGTGATCAGGACGAGAGGACTAAAAATTTTAGATATGTATGGTGTAATATTTTTAGCAAGCTTAAGATTCATTGATACTAAGTATGCAGCCACAATAGCGAGAGCCGCTGCTCCAAATAAAACAACATTACTAAAATAGAATTCTCCTATATCTAAGTCAACAAAGCTAAATAAACGCATGGTGAATACTGCTAGTATCATTCCGCTCACTGCCATGCTGGCATAGAGAAGACAATATTCTAAATTAAATTTAATATAGGCTAATCTTGTACTGCCTTTTGAATATTCATTTCCTGTAAACGCAAGCCCTACTAAGACCCATAAAAATATAGGAAGATGTAAATAAGCAAGGATGGTACTGTCTTTATAATTTACTGGCAATGTATTAAGATACATCCCGGAAATTAGGAACAACGCTGCAAGGGAATAAATAATACTTTTTTTCGGAGTATTATTGTAAACAAAATAAGCAGCAATAAAGGGAATTACACCAAAAGCCAAATTAATTGGAGCAATTGCTTCCTGCTCAACAAAGTGGAAAATGATCCTGGTGCTTATGCCGGCCAGAATAGCTAAAAGGCCCATGAATAAGAAACCTTTTTGAAACAAAGATGTTTTTTCTTTATTTACTTTCTCCTTGAAATGCAACCTTTCATACCAAGCACCTAGAACCTGAGAATTAGGGTTTTGGTCCCATGCTTGTGAGAATGCTTTTTTAAAAGCTTTCGGATCTTTTCTATACATCTTCTCCAACTCATGGGGGTTATCCATATTTTTAACAATCAAATTGTTAATGCTCATAGTTATACCTCCTCTAATTTTAAAAATAAGGTTGTTACCTTTTAACAAAAGCACCTCACTCATTTATTATGATTTTGATTTTAATACAAAATTTATCGTTTTACAATAAAAAATTATTATTTAAAGGATTTTTTTTATCGTTAAATTTTATATCAAAGAAAAACAAAAGAGCATGACAATTTTATGTCATGCTCTTTTAACAAATTAATTCTCAAATACAAAATTAATCTTATTATCTTTCCACTCTAATTTCGCATCAAACGTTTTCTCGCCCTTTTTAAAGCCTTTAATTAAATCAGTCTTTTCACCTTTTAAGAGCTTTGTCATATTCTTTTGCGAAATTGTTTTACTTAATATCTTCTTTGAAATGGTGAAATCACATTGCGTTGTATTATAGTTAGAACAACCATAAAACGTTGACTTATCAATTACATCGCCATCACATTTTTTACAGTTACCAACCTTTTTACCTGTTGTAAATTTCGATCCTTTTCGTTCAATCGATTCAACATGTAATCCAGTGAAATCCCATTTCTCAGACATTTCAACTGCGTCTTCAATAATTTTAGCTGATAGCTTTTTCGTCTGTTCCATAAATGTAGCTGGTGAAGCTGTACCTTCCCCGATTTCCGCAAGGCGTTGCTCCCATTTTGCAGTCATTTCTGGTGAAGCGAGTATTTTATCACCGATTGCTGTAATTAATACTTTTCCTTTATCGGTCGCATACACTTGGTTTTTCTGCACATCTATATATTTACGGTCTTTCAGCATCGTAATAATACCTGCACGAGTTGCCTCAGTACCTAAACCTTCTGTTTTCTTTAATACTTTCTCAAGCTCTTCATTCTCTAAATACTTACCAGCTGTTTTCATTAACGTAATAAGTTGTCCTTCTGTATAACGCTTCGGCGGCTGTGTTTTTCCTTCTTTCACTTTCACCTTTACAACTTTTCCTTCTTCGTCTTCAGCAACAATTGGAAGAATGGTTTCGTCATCTTTATCATCTTGGAAAATAACTTTACGCCAACCTTCTTGAATTTGCTGTTTTCCTTTCGAAATGAACGCAGCACGTTCGTCTACAAGAGTTGTAATCGTTGTATAGTCAAAAATCGCTACTTCATAATGCGCCGCAATTAGTCTTCTTACGATCATATCGTAAATTTTCTTTTCATCACCTGATAGTTTGCTTGGATTTGTAACTTGCTCTGTCGGTATGATCGCGTAGTGATCTGTAACTTTCTTTTCATTCACATAACGCTTATTGTTCATAATGGATTCAACCGGAGCCGGTAATACACCTTTATATTCATCAAACTGACTTAACTTCTGTAAAATATCAGGGAACGTCGCTGCTTCTCCTTGAGTAACATAGTTAGAATCTGAACGTGGATAAGAAACAATCCCTTTTTGATATAGTGCTTGCGTTATATCAAGCGTTTTTTTCGGTGAAAATTTAAAGGCTTTATTCGCTGTCGCTTGCAGTGCTGATAAGTTAAATAAAAGCGGCGGCTGAAACTCTTTACGCTCCGTTTTCATTTCCTTCACAACAGCCGGTTTCCCTTGGCAAAATGCCGCAATTTTATTCGCCATATCAGGGTCTTTTAAGCGGGATTCATTATCCTTTTCCCATTTCCCGTCATATTTCTTTCCTTCTATATTAAAGGTTGCGAACACTTCCCAAAACGGCTCTGACTTAAAGTTTTCAATTTCTTTCTCTCGCTTTACAATCAATGCTAACGTTGGTGTCTGGACACGACCAGCAGAAAATACATCATTCATTCCTTTTTTCTTTAGCAAAATACTAAAGACACGTGATGCATTCATACCAACAACCCAGTCAGCGCAAGATCTTGTATATGCTTCGTAATACGTATTAATTGTATCTGATTCATCAAGTAAATTTTTAAACCCCTGATAAATAGCTTGCTTCGTTAAAGACGAAATCCATAGACGCTTCATCGGCTTTTGCACGTTACAAAGATTAATAATATTTCGTACGATCAGTTCCCCTTCACGCCCAGCATCGCCTGCGTGAATAATTTCTGTTACCTGTGGATTATGTAACAGCTGTTTCACAACGTTAAATTGCTTATACTTTGACTTTGTAACTTCAAATTGAAAACGCTCTGGAATCATCGGTAACGTATTAAGTGACCATTTTTTCCACTCTGCGTGATAATGCTCTGGATTACATAACTGCGCTAAATGACCAATTGCCCATGTACAGTACGCTCCATTTGGAAATAACTCATTCGCTTCTACTTCTAAATACCCATCTTTCCGGCGATATTTAAATTGTGAAACAAGAGCCAAACCTTGATCTGGTTTCTCGGCAATAATTAATTTCATTTTATAACTCCCTATCTGTATTCCAGTGTTACTTTCATTGTCTATATGTTTAGAAGCGATGATAAAACAACAATCTTATTTATCATTCGCGGTTTGTCTCGCAAATGTGAGACCTATAATATTATACGCTTATTCTTTATGGCTTCACAATAGAAACTCATAATATAACAATTTCTTTCACATGCTTACAATTAAAAAAGACGCCCTAAAAAATCAAGCGTTCCTTTGCTTACATCTATGAAATTGTGCAGATAATATGCAGATATTAATAAGCATAAGTACTCTCCATATAAACATATGATGAAATGAACGATAGGACAAGGAGGTATCATAATGTTTGCTTATACGTTAACTACCTTAACACTTTGCTGTACCTCAATTCTTATTGCATCCAATATTTCTAAACGTAAGAGTACCCTAATGGAGTATATGGTATTTATTATGTCTTTTAGTATGAGTATCGGTTTAAGTATTGGTTTTTACTTAGGCATTCTCTTTAAGGGGGAATTACTATATTCTACTTTGCTTGCTATTTTAATTAGTGGTTTTATCGGTTTCTTAATCGGTCTACGTTTTCACCTATATACTGCTTTAGAAGGAATGTTCTCTGGATTAATGGCAAGTATGATGGGAGCAATGATTACAGAAATGTTAAACGCTCAACAAGCTCATAGTATATTGTTCATTAGCCTTTTACTTACTATAACGATTACTATGTCCTGTGTGATTCAATTGTTATCGGAGAACTTTTCTACTTTTATCCAACAACGTTTTTTGTTATTACTTTCAATTAGTGTAGTAATTATCGTTGCCGTATTCGCGACATTCCCAGATCATACTCCTTCACCTGGGCATAATCAACATATACATTAGTACTTGCAACAAAAATGAATAAGCAGCTATCCATAGGATAACTGCTTCCTATTATTCTGGCTTATTAGGAATGTTTTGGTTTGGAACATAGTCAGATTTATAATCTGTATAGTTCACTTCCGTTACCATCCCTGCTGAAGCATGATGTAGGTCGTGACAGTGGAACATCCACTCACCCGGATTGTCTGCTACAAAGGCTACTTCATATTCTTCACCCGGTTTTAAGTTCAATGTATCTTTTACAATTGGAGAACCTTTTATCGGTTTTCCATCTTTACTCAACACCTGGAAGAAGTGCCCGTGTAAATGCATTGGGTGATCATCCATTTTAGAACGATTTACCAACTTCACTTTTACTAAATCACCCTTTTTCACTTGAATTGGGTCAATATCTGGAAATACCTTTCCGTTAATTGTATATACCATTTCATTTCCATTCATTTGCGTATTTAAGTCCATATTATATGTGGCAGTATACTCTTGATTTAACGTGAAACTACCTAATTTTTTAGTACCATATTTCATTATATCTACTTTCAGTAATTTTTCTTTTTCGTCTGCTTTATCTTTCATCTCTTTGCTGCCATCATACTCAATAACAGCTTTCATTCCTTTTGCACCTTTATTTTTTGAATGGTTTTCAACATACCACTTCCCAGGATTATTAGCAGTAAATTCAATATCATAACGTTCACCCGGTGCGATTGAAATTACTTTATCCTTTATAACTTTTGGATCGTTTATTGGCTGACCATCTGTCGCAATTACTTTTATATCATGACCATGAACATGTATATCATGTGATAGATAACCAGCATTGACGAGTCTAAGACGAACTTTATCTCCCTTATTCACTTTTAATGGCGCTACTAAATCACCGCTTTTTCCATTGATTGTGAATAAATCATACATACTCATATCATGACCTTCCATCTTCATATTTCCATGGTCCATTCCTGCCATATTACTAGAGTCTTTTCTATCACTGTCCATGTCCATATCATCATTCTTTTCCCCATTTTCATTACCTTTAGATTTATTACCTATTTGCCCTTTTGTCATTTCTTTTAACTGCTTATTAATTTCTTCTTTATCTGTAACCCATTCATCCAACATTAATGTGTAATCTTTATCATATTTTTCCTTTGTATCTTCTACAATGAGCGCTCCATACAAACCTCTATCTAATTGATTTACAGAATCTTGATGCGAGTGATACCAGTACGTTCCTTGTACGTTCGCTTCAAATTCGTAAGTGAAACTTTTTCCTGGTTCAACCGCATCTTGCGTCACGCCTGGAATTCCATCCATGTTATTTGGGACAGGATATCCATGCCAATGAATAGATACTGGTGCAGATAATTCATTTTTTAATGTCACTTTCACCTTTTCACCTTTTTTCACCCGAATTTCTGGACCAGGAGATGAGCCATTAAATGTCCAGACTGGAACAATAACACCGTTACTTAATTTTTGCTTTTCTTCTTTCGCAATTAAAGTAACTTCTGGTCCTTTTTCAACCTTCAATGGTGTTGTAGCTGTTTCAGTCTGTAGTGTTTTTTTATCATTCATATTTTTATGATCATTTGTTGTATTTGTCGTCACAGAACAGGCAGCAATTAAAAATATTACAGAGACTGTAACGGCTGCTAATACAAATCGCTTCATGGAAAATCCCTCCTTTTTCTTTTTCAAAATCATTATAGAAGTTGATTTTCAAGAAAATAAGGAGATGTAATTAGATCTTACGTAAGCTAATTGGAAGATTACTAAAAGCGGAGACATTACAAGAGGCGAATATTTTAGAAATACAAAATATTTTCCTTGTAGCGACTATACTAGCCGTTCTCGTATTTGTTTTGACGTTATTTCTTAAGAAACAATAACACTGCTATTATTAAATAAGAAAAATGTAGCTAAAATGCTCTTCACAAAAGAACTTACATTTTTGTATAATAAGAACTAATGTTCCTTACAAGAAGACAATAGACTCAAATTACACAAATATATCAAATAGAAGAGGATTGATATACGATGAAAATTGATAGACCAAAAATTTCACCAGAGTTATCTTCAAAGAATTTTCAAGATATTTTTTATGAAGAAGATCCAACATTAGAAGTGTGTGAAATTATAGACTCCACTTTCGAAAATGAATCTGTAGATAGAGTGCGATTGTATGATGCAGTGATAAAGAATTGTAAATTCACTAATACAGACTTTAGCAATATTGATATTACAGATGTTTGTTTTGAAAACTGCGATTTATCAAATGTTAATTTAAGCAATTCTTCTGTTCATAGAGTCGAATTTAAAAACAGTAAATTAATCGGGGTTAATTTTGCAGAATCTAGCTTAGGAAATATTAAATTTGAGAATTCAATTTTGAATTTAGCAGCATTTGGGAATTCTAAACTAGAAAAAATTATATTTAATGAAACTTCATTAAATAATGCAGATTTTTTTGACTGTAAACTTAAAAAAGTTGAATTCCAATTATGTAGTCTTGATGAAGCTAATTTTGATCAGACATCACTGAAGGGGATAGATATTAGTTCTTCTACCTTTGATACACTTACAGTTTCAGTGAACGATTTAAGAGGATGTAAAGTATCAACATATCAAGCTGTTCAGTTTGCAACTTTATTAGGATTAATAATTAAAGATTAGTATTTCGAAGATAAAAAGAACCCTATCCCGAATCCTGGATTTTTTAATTGTCCACGATTCGAGATAAAGTTCAAATAAATTAGTGATGACTTTTTTATTATTTAACTACAGCTTGGTTTCCTTTTACATGTTCATTATTTACACTCATAAATTCTTCAATTTCTTCAACTTCTCTAATGATATCTTTTGATAAGTTTTCATACCCGTCTTTCGTTACAAGAATATCATCTTCTATTCGAATACCAATCGACTCTTCCTCAATATAAAGACCAGGTTCAATTGTTATAACCATACCTTCTTCTAACACTCTATCTTTATATGTTCCTACATCATGTGTATCTAAACCAAGGAAATGGCTGACACCATGATAATAGTATTTTGATAACTCTTCATCTTCTTGAATTAAGCCAATTGCTTTACACTCTTCTGCCAGCACCTTTTTTGTATGCTCATTTAATGCAGCGAACTTTAATCCTGGCTTAATAATCTCTGTTGTTTCTTTTAATGCCTTTAATACAATATTATAAATTTGTTTTTGACGACTAGAGAATGTTCCATTTGCCGGGAATGTATAACTAATATCAGCGTTATAGTAGTCTTTTTGAGCACCTAAATCTAGCAATACTAAATCACCATTTTGAATTTGTGCATCATTATCTTCATAATGAAGAACTGTAGCATTTTTACCACTTGCCAAAATTGTATTGAACGCATGGTGCTTAATGCCAGATGATTTCAGTGTAAAATCAAATTGAGCTTCTAATTCATACTCCATCATACCTGCTTTTGCATGCTTAAGTACGTTGTAAATACCGTCTTGCGTTATAGCAATCGCTTCTTTAATAATTTCAATTTCTTCCTCTGTTTTAAATACTCGTAATTCACAAATGTTCGGATATACATTACCAATTGTTACGTGTGGGTATTGTTCTCTTACATGTTTAGCAAATGCTAATGTTTTTGTCTCCGTACCATTCCACTCGCGACGTTCTATATCTAAATATAGATGCTTCGCATTTTCTGTAAAGAGTATATTTGACACTGCTTTTTCAAAGCTATCTAAATATACAACTTTCTTTATACCTGAAATTCCCTCTGCTTCTTCGCTAGAAACTGTCTTCCCAACCCATTTTTCCATTACTGGATCTGATTTTTCAATGAAAAGTGTCTCTTCTACACTATTCCCAAACTTTTTTAGCATAAAAATAACATTTGGTTCATCGATTCCCGTTAAGTAGTAAAAATTACGATTCGGTACAAATTTATAATGTGCATCAGCTGACATATGCGGTGCTTGTCCCGCAAATAAAATCGTAACGGATTCATCAGGTAATGTTTTCGTTAGTCTTTCTCTATTTTGAGCAAAAAATGTTGATTTCATAATAATCCCCCTAGTGTTCTATGTATGCTTGTGAAACTAATCATCAATACAATTTATTCTATTATTGTTATAATTTTTCGTCAATTAATTATACTCATAGCGAAAGGAGAATTTTCATTACTCGGGCCTCTTCCACGCTAAATTATGCATACCACTCCACAATTTCTTGATATTTATTCCATATACTTAAAATCTCATATATAGGAAAGGAGCCATAACTTTGAAACATTATGTAGCAACAGGGTTAGCAATTACTTCTTTATTAATAATTTCAGGATGTTCTAGCAACGTCGAAACAGCACCAGTGAAAAAAGAAACGGTGCAATCTCAGCCAAAAAATATAGAAACAGCAAATACGAGTCCGCAAGACTTCTATAAAGAAGTTACATCTGGAAAAATCGAGCACATTCACGGAATTGGCTATGCAGGAAATATGTCTGGGGTTTCTATCGCCACTCATAGCGGGATAAAAGTTTATCAAAATGGAAAATGGCTTGAAACTAAAACTGGACTACATGATTATATGGGCTTTCAGGCAACGAAGAACGGGTTCTTTGCCAGCGGTCATCCTGAACCAGGTGCAAATTTAAAAAATCCTTTAGGATTATTGAAAAGTTCTGATGGCGGTAATACCCTTGAAAAGCTAGCGTTTTATGGAGAATCTGATTTTCATAACCTTGCTGTCGGATATAATACGGAAGCAATTTATTTATACAACGAACGCCCTAATTCTGAATTACAACAAGGTTTTTATTTCAGTACGAACAACGGACAAGAATGGAAAAATAGTAAGTTAAAAGGTCTTTCAAGTACGATTCATTCCTTTTCAGTACATCCGAATCAATCTAGTGTAGTCGCGGTAAGTGCTAAAGACGGTGTTTACTTATCTACAGATTACGGAAATACATTTGAACTATTCGCTAAATCACTTGAATCGACCGCAATTACATTAAGTAATGAAGATGTTATTTACGCCCCTATTAATAAGCAAATCGTAACGAAGAAATCAATTGCTACAAATGAAGAAACAAACATACAAATTCCACCTTTAGATTCTAAAGATGCAATTATGTATATTTCACAAAACCCTCAAAATTCAGCCGAAATCGTATTTGCTACAATGAAATCAAATGTATTCCTCTCTACAGATGAGGGTAATACGTGGAAGCAGATTGCTAATGAAGGAACATTCCAATTTAAGTAGAAGGGTGAATATAACGTGTTTTCAACAATAAGTGAATGGAGCTATCAACTCATGTCTCCTTTAATGGATGCCGCGAATGCTACGAAATCTGTACCTCTTTTATTTTCGTTTTTATTAGGCATAGTAGGTACCCTTGCTCCTTGCCAATTAACAGGGAACATTAGTGCTATTACACTTTATAGCAACCAATCTTTACAAAAGGGACATGTATGGAAACATATACTTTTATTCATTTTAGGAAAAATAATGGCTTTTACGACGCTTGGACTATTAGTATGGTTTTTAGGAAAAGAGATTCAGCAAATATTGACTTTGTATTTTCCATGGTTACGAAAAATGATGGGACCCCTATTAATTTTAATGGGGCTACTGTTGTCAGGTATTATAAAAAGAAGATATTTCTTCTCGATTAAATTTATACGAAATCAAAATGAAGTTGGTTCATTTTTACTCGGATTCTTCTTTTCCTTAGCTTTTTGTCCGACTATGTTCGTTCTATTTTTTGGAACGTTAATCCCTTTATCTTTATCATTTAATTACGGGTACTTGTTTCCAACGTTCTTTTCGATAGGAACTGCTCTTCCTATCGTCGTATTAATGTCCTTCATCTCCTATCTGGGATTAAACGGGGCATTACTAAAGAAGAGCAGGAAAATAGGAAATAGCATTCAGCGTATAGCTGGTTTTCTCCTTATTTTAATCGGATTTTATGATACTGCTCTTTATTGGTAATACATACAAAAGATAAGCTCTAGTGAAATGAGCTTATCTTTTGTAATATTATATTCATTTTTTCTTTTGCTGTAGTTGAGCTAATAAATTCTTAACAAACGCGAGAAAAAGCGGGTCATTCTCTTTTTTAGGTGACCATTGCATAATAAGTTGTCGTGGAATTGTAATTTCTATCGGCTGTACAATGAAGTCATGAATAATTTGCTTATGTAGTCCTGATAACGGAACGATTGTTATGCCATTAACTTGTATAGTAAGTGCTAATGCTGAACTAATTGATTCTGACTCCATCACTTTATTAACTGTTATTTCATTTTTCATCAAATACGGTTCGAGCACTTCTTTGCAACCAGAAAGTGGCATAATAAAAGGATAATTTTTTATATCATTAATAGTAAGGTTAGGCGGAACTTTTTTTGAAGAAACCATAACATACGGATCTTCACCAATGACATCATAATGAAATCCTTGTATTAAATTTTCTTTTATAGAAATAGAAAAATCTGCACTACCTGATGATAGCCAATCTAACACTTCTTGATAGCTTCCTTCTCGAACTGCAAGTACATATTGACTATGATCAATATTCCCTAGTTGAATACACTCCGCCAAACAATATACAGTAACGGAAGGATACGTAGCTAGTACAATTTTATACAAGCTTTTATTCTTCAACTGGAAAGCTGTTTCCTCAAGTTTTTCATACTCCATTAGAAGTCGATTCACACCAACTAAAAATTCTTTGCCATTTTCAGTTAGAATCGTTCCTTGTCTAGAGCGATCAAATAACGTTATAGCATATCGTTTCTCTAATTTGTTAATAATATGGGTTATTGCTGGCTGTGTCATATGTAATTCCTTTGCTGCCAGACTAATACTATTTAAACGAGCCACATATGTAAAGACTTTAAAATCAAAAACATTCATTCTGTTCTCCTTATATAAAATATATTTATATCATCTATAAATAACCTTCATTATATTTATGAAACCACTTCATTTACACTGAGTATACATCATCAATATTACAAATAGATGAAACTTATATACCCTAGAGGAGTGTTGATTAAATGAGTACTTACATTTTAGTACATGGAGCATGGCAAGGTGAATGGACATGGGAATTAGTAAAACCTCAACTAGAGGCTTTAGGTCACACTGTTATTACACTAGACTTACCTGGAAGTGGGAAAGATACAACTCCTTCACAAAATATAACGTTAGATTCCTATGTTGATGCAGTAACAGCTAATATAAATCAACAAAATGAAAAGGTTATTCTTGTTGGACATAGTATGGGTGGAATCGTTATTACTCAAACTGCTGAACTTATACCAAATAAAATCGATAAATTAGTATATCTTTGTGCTTTCTTACCACGAAATGGAGAAAGTCTTGGTAGTAAATTAGACGGAGAAGATGGCCCGCAATTCACTATAAATGAAAATGACTTGACTGCTGAACTTATACCTAATCTAATTGAACAAACATTTTTAAATGCTACAGAAGACGGTTCTATTAAAGAAGCATCTTTTAATCAAATGCGTCCTCAACCACTAGGACCCTTCCAACAAGAGCTGAAAATATCTGAAGAAAACTTTGGAGCCATAGATCGCATTTATATTGAAACGACTCTAGATAGAGCGATTCCAATTGATTTTCAGCGCCGAATGAATACAGAAACACCTTGCAAGAAAATTATTACTTTAGAAGCTGATCATTCTCCATTTTTCTCTAAAGCATCGGAACTTGTTCATTACTTAAATGAATTAAACTAAATTTTTCATAAAATAAATAGACACTCACAGGTGTCTATTTATTTTACTAATTAAAAGCTATCTTTACTCTATCTACATTGCCATGCCCTTTTGCTTCATCTCCCACTTTTTATACAGTAGTACTGCACCAAATAAAAATACTCCTGCAACAAATGAAGCTACTGGTAACATTTTTATCATTTCATCTGGAAATACGAGCGGCAATAATGGAAATGCATACGCTGCCGGAATACGTACACCAACAATTTTTAATAAAATAAGCATTAATATCATATTTAATAAAGTGACTACAATCCATGAATCAATTGCAAAGTACAATACCGTTCCAACAGTTGCAGATGCAGTTAATACGACTATTTGTTTAAAAGCCATTTTTTCATTGTACATCGGCTTTTGAAGTGATTCATACACGACAACTAATATTGGTGGAATAACTGCTAATTGTTCATAACCAGTTATCCAACATAAACTGATCCACACAAAGTTTAGTATTAGAAATACAATCATATACTTATACTGTATATTCACTTTTCGCTCCAGACCACTGTTCAATTTAAATATAAGTACACCAGCCATTAATATAAATGTTAAAGCGCAGACCGCGATAACAAATGACCATTCCGTCGCATTTGTTACTAATGGTAATAAACCTGTCGCAATTGATGGTGCTAAATTGGATTGAATTACACGTAAAAACAGCATCATGAATACAAGCGTTAAGCTTAATTTCCCTAAATAGGCTATATCCATTTGATTCACCATAAAACCGATTACAGCTGTTATTGACGTTGCAATAAAAATTTTTTCTGGTTGTCTTAACCATCCTGGCTCACGATACGCCCATAAAGCAATTGCCATCGCTGCTATTTCCGGCAAAATAACTTCCGGATCATTTAATAACACACCAGCTATTACCATAGCTAAA
Source organism: Bacillus cereus group sp. BfR-BA-01524 (assembly GCF_022662595.1). NCBI lineage: Bacteria > Bacillati > Bacillota > Bacilli > Caryophanales > Bacillaceae > Bacillus > Bacillus cereus group sp. BfR-BA-01524. Next base: position 52,980 of record NZ_JAKUDW010000004.1, read on the forward strand.
ATAGCAATCGTATATGAGATGATTGTTTCTTTCTTTGAAATTACTGCATTCATTATTACATACTCCTTTTTGCTTATTGCTTTCATAATGTAAAACAACAACTTAATATACCCTACCGCAGTATTGTATATTAACATCTTTTCTATTTCAATTATTAGTAGTCATTTACATTCTCTCTCACCCCATACACTTACAAAACAAGGCATTTTATAGACATTGACACTTATTAAAAGATAGGTTAAAATGACTATACATTAGTAAGTAACTAATGCAATTGAATCTAACTAGAGGTGAAACAAATGAAAAATATTTTATTCCGTATTAACGAATTGTCAAAAAAAGAAAAAGCAACTGGATTAACAGTTGATGAAAAACAAGAACAACAAATGTTACGTCAAAACTATACAGAAACATTTCGTGGAAGCCTAGATTCCATTTTATTAAATACAAAAATTGTTGATTCGAATGGTCTTAACGTTACACCAGTTGCATTACAAGATGCTCAAATACGTTTAAAATTAAGCAAATGAGTTCCACGCTAAAAAATTTCAATAAAACATAAACAGAGCTGGATTTCCTATATAGAAATTCCAGCTCTGTTTATTGTCTTTTCTAATTTAGTAAACGAGCGATACATCGCAATTCTCCACGACACAATCATCGCAAATGCAAGTAAGAAAAACATGCTGCTTAACTCTGCCAAATCAATTGATTGGCTTAAATATGACTTTAATGCCACGCGTACAGCTAATAAGCCTACTAAAATGAATATGAATGCTTTTGACGGTTTCATAAATATATGTTCGCCTTTTATTTCGAACTTAGTTGTTTTAATAAGAAAAATAGAGAAAATAAGCCCTATACTAATTGCCTCGACTATTTCTAACGATGTTAATCGAAACTCTGGTAAAAAGTACATCATCGCGCCTGTACTCATAAAAATTGGTGGTAATATAATTTTCTTTTTCGTTACCGGCTTTTTCGCTGCTTTAAAACGTAGAAACATTACCCCAACAGCCATACAAACCGCTATGACACTTGATAAAAGTGCTATCATACTTTCCACTCCTATCTATTTAAATGACTTTTTTAGCAAAATCATAAACCAATAAGTAACTACATGCCGCATTATAGAATTTCTTCATTATATTCCTCCTGCTGTAAACTTTCCATATTCGCTGCAATCATTTTACGCAAAGTTTATGAACGGAATATGAACAAAAAAGCCATTCTGCAATTAATAATTGCAAAATGGCTTTTCAACTTATTTTAAATCGTCAATTGTGAAAGCACCTGGAAGTAATTGCTCAACAGTCACTTCTTTTTCATCACCTTTTACATTCGTTAGTAATACAGGCATTTTCGGATTACAGAATTCAACAATTACTTGTCTACACGCACCACATGGTGAAATCGGTCCATCAGTTTCTCCTGTAATAACTAAGTAACTAAAATCGCGCTCACCTTCTGATACTGCTTTAAATATTGCTGTTCTTTCTGCACAGTTACATAAACCGTAAGAAGCATTTTCTATATTACAACCAGTATAGATTTTCCCTTCTTTCGTAACTAACGCTGCGCCAACAGGAAATTTAGAATACGGAATATACGCTTTCGATAACATCTTGTTTGCTTCTTCAATATATTTTTTCTTATCCATATTATTTCCCCCTCAAAGTAAATGAAATAATGATTAGTCAGTAATAACTGTATGAACTAATTTAGGAGCCACTGCTGTTTCAGCGATAGAGATGTTCTCATAAATTTTTGCTTTTACATCTTCTACATTTTCACGATTTGCGTAGATTGTTACGAACGGCTCGCCTTCTTTTACTGCATCGCCAACTTTTTTGCGTAACATTAAACCTACTGCTAAATCAATTTCATCTTCTTTTGTTGCGCGGCCAGCACCAAGTAACATAGCTGCGATACCGATTTCATCTGCAACAATGTTAGAAATAACACCTGAAGTTTTTGCAGGTACATCAATTACATACTTCGCTTGTGGCATTTTTTCTGGATTGTCTACAATTGAGCTATCTCCGCCTTGATTGCTTAAGAACTCTTTAAATTTCTCAGTTGCTTTTCCGTTTTTCATCACTTCAATTAGCATTTCACGAGCTTCTTCTAACGTATTTGCTTTTTTCGCAAGTACGACCATTTGACTTCCTAATACAAGTACTAATTCTGTTAAATCTTCTGGACCTTCACCTTTTAACGTATCAATTGCTTCTTTCACTTCTAGAGCATTACCAATCGCAAATCCAAGAGGTTGTGACATATCTGAAATAACTGCCATTGTTTGACGTCCTACATTATTTCCGATACGTACCATTGCATGTGCTAATTCTTTTGCATCTTCTTCTGTTTTCATAAATGCACCAGCACCTGTTTTTACATCAAGTACGATTGCGTCAGCACCAGCTGCAATTTTTTTACTCATAATTGAACTTGCGATTAAAGGAATTGAGTTAACAGTTCCTGTTACGTCGCGTAATGCATAAATCTTTTTATCTGCAGGTGTTAAGTTTCCTGTTTGTCCAATAACAGCTACTTTGTCACGGTTTACAATATCAATGAATTGTTCTTTCGTAATTTCAACGTGGAATCCTTCTACCGCTTCTAATTTATCAATTGTTCCGCCTGTATGCCCTAAACCACGACCAGACATTTTTGCTACTGGTACATCTAAAGCAGCTACTAATGGTCCTAATACTAATGTTGTTGTATCACCAACACCGCCAGTTGAATGTTTGTCTACTTTAATTCCTTCAATTGCTGATAAGTCGATCGTTTCTCCAGACTCAACCATCGCCATCGTTAAATCTGCACGTTCGCGATCTGTCATATCTTTAAAGAAGATTGCCATTGCAAGTGCACTCACTTGATAATCAGGAATACTTCCGTCTGTATATCCATTAATAAAGAATTTGATTTCTTCAGTCGTTAATTCTTTGCCGTCACGTTTTTTTGCGATAATATCTACCATTCTCATTACAATCACCATTCCTTTTTATATTATATAAATCTATTAAAATAATAAACCAACGATTGTTGCTGATAAGAAACTTACTAATGTTGCACCGAATAGTAATTTCAAACCAAATCTTGCGACTACATTCCCTTGCTTTTCATTTAAGCTCTTAACTGCTCCTGCAATAATCCCAATTGAAGAGAAGTTTGCAAATGAAACTAAGAATACAGAGATAATCGCTGTCGTTCTATCTGAGAAATTAAAGTTTCCTTGTGCTAAATCTGTCATAGCGACAAATTCATTTGATACTAATTTTGTTGCCATAATATTTCCGGCATTAACTGCTTCATGCCAAGGTACACCCATAATAAATGCAAATGGTGCAAATGCATAACCAAGAATTTCTTGGAATGAAATACCGATTACACCTTTAAATACTGCATTAATGAATGCGATAAGAGCTACGAAACCAATTAACATAGCTGCTACTGTAATCGCAACTTTAAATCCATCAATAATGTATTCCCCTAATACTTCAAAGAAAGTCTTTTTCTCTTCTTCTTGTACTTCTAACATATCTTCTTCCTCAGTAACTTCATACGGGTTAATGATAGAAGCAATGATGAAGCCACCGAATAAGTTAAGCACTAAAGCGGTTACAACATATTGTGGTTTTAATAAAACCATATATGATCCAACGATAGACATAGAAACTGTAGACATTGCTGATGCACATAATGTATACATTCTTTTCTCTGGCAATAACCCTAGTTGTTTCTTAACCGAAATAAATACTTCCGATTGTCCTAAAATCGCCGATGCCACAGCGTTATATGATTCTAGTTTCCCCATTCCATTTACTTTACTTAATGCTAGACCAATAGATTTCACAATAATAGGTAATACTTTAATATGTTGCAAAATACCTATTAAGGCTGATATAAATACGATTGGCATTAATACACTTAAAAAGAACGAAAACTCTTTTTGATTTACTAATCCACCAAATACGAAATTCACACCGTCAGCGGCATATTTTAATAGCTCTCCAAAACCATCTGCTATTCCGCTAATTAATATATTCCCTACACTTGTATTTAATAATAGAAACCCCAAAATGAATTGTAATATAACCATCGTTATGATTGGACGATATTTGACTTTCTTTCTATCATTACTAGCAAGCCAAGCGATACCTAAAATCAATACGAGGCCAAAAACACCGATTAAGTATTTCATAAGCCGTTTCCTCCCATTCGTATCCGCTTACATTTTTTTCAATTATTAAAGCAATAGATATACTTTAAACGTATATCTATTGCTTTAAGCTTTTATCGATTAGTAGTTATCTGTAGCACCTTTTGCATCATTTAATACGATTGCAACACTAGCACTTGCTCCAACGCGAGAAGCTCCAGCAGCTACCATTTTGTCTGCATCTTCACGTGTACGAACACCGCCAGATGCTTTTACACCAACGTTTGGTCCTACTGTTTTACGCATTAATGCGATATCTTCAGCAGTTGCTCCGCCAGTTGAGAATCCAGTTGAAGTTTTTACGAAATCAGCACCAGCTTTTACTGATAATTCACAAGCACGTACTTTCTCTTCATCTGTTAATAGGCAAGTTTCAATGATTACTTTTACAAGAGCTTTTCCTTTTGCTGCTTGTACTACTTCATAAATGTCTTTTTCAACAAATTCGTTATCGCCATCTTTTAAAGCGCCTACGTTGATTACCATATCAACTTCAGTTGCACCTTTTGCGATAGCATCTTTTGTTTCAAATGCTTTTGTTTCAGTAGTGCTTGCTCCTAATGGGAAACCGATTACAGTACAAACGTCTACATCATGTCCAGCTAGTTCATCAGCCGCTAATTTTACCCATGTTGGGTTAATACAAACAGAAGCGAATTTATATTCCTTTGCTTCTTCGATTACTTTCATAACATCTTCTTTAGTAGTATTAGCTTTTAAAATTGTATGGTCAATTAACTTTGCAATGTTCATTATCTTCACTCCCCATATCTTTTAACAACTTCATTCTAACTCTTAGTTGAACAAATGTAAATACACTTTTGAAATTTTGTTCATTCTTTTTTAAAAGGCATTTTCTTGTAGTAAATAAAGCGCATTCTAACAAAGAACACTTCATATATAATCAAATTTTCTATGTTAACAATGGTAGTATGTATCTCCATATCCATAATTATTTTTTAAAAGGCAATTTGTGTTCAAAAAAGACTCCTATCATTCATACATAACAAAATAAAAGGAGTTCTCAAAATTAACATTTTGAGAACTCCTTTTATTTCTAACCTTTTTCATAATGTAACAGTTCTTTTGCTGTATGCTGATCGATAATTAATACATTTGCATACCCGCCACGTAACGCACCATCAATTGCTTTTATTTTTCTATTACCACCTGCAACTAAAATAGAGCGTTTCTTTAATTTCAGTTCCTCTAACTCAATTCCAATTGTACGCTGATTAATCTCTTCGCTACTAATATTTCCGTCTCCATCAAAGAAACGTGAACAAATGTCACCGACTGATTGTTTTTTGAGTAAACTTGTTTCATCCTTATCGAAATAACCTAATCGGAATAACAGCGCTTCGTCTCGCACTGTTCCTACAGTGAAAACTGCAATATTCGCTTGTTTCCCCATTTCGATAATGTGATGAATATGTCGATCCTGCTCTACTAATTCTTTTGTCACTGCATTATCAAATATAACTGGAAGAGGTAGATTTCTTGGCGTCGTTTGAAAAGCATCTGCAAATAAAGCTATCGTCTCATTCGCATATGTATTTACACTCGAATGACTAATGCCACCTTTTAGCTGGACAACCTCTACCCCTTTTACATGTTGCGGTACGATTTTTCTAGCAATTTCATACATCGTCATTCCCCAGCTTACACCAACAATATCACCGTTTTTAACCGTCTTTTCCATATACTCAGCAGCATATTTACTTATATACTCTGTAATCGTTGCATATTCCGGTACTGGAGAAAACACAACATGTGCCTCTAACAAGTTGTACTTTTCTTTCAGTAAATTCCCAACGTTATCTAAATCCGCAAATGGATCGGCGATGCTAATTTGAACAAACCCTTTTTCTTTCGCGTACTTTAACAATCTAGAAATCGTCGGTCTTGAAATATTTAATTTGTTAGCAATTTCTTGCTGACTATAATCTGATTGATAATATAATCTTGCAACTTCAACGCTTAATTGTTGTTTATCTTTTTCCATAGTAACTCATTACAAATCCCTTCCTGTATTTCCCTTTCGTTACAAGCATTATACAGCTTTATGCAAAAAAATTCGACTACCGAATTTTATCTAACTGAACTTCTATTCTACGTATTATATATAATGAAACCTTATTGTGTAGATTTACAAACTCAATATAGAAACACTTACAACATATAAATCAGTTTATATGTAATTCATTCTTTATTGCTTTTCCTGTAGTAACGATAACAAAGCCGTTCAATAAGAAACATGAAACATCGTCTAAAAGCTATTCAAATACCCCTCATAAACAAAAGATACTGTTCATAAGGGGTATGTATTCAATTTAAGTTTATAAAAATCGGATGGAAACACTGCAAGTTCTCACTTATTTAGAATAAGAGAAAAGATGATGTTTTATTTGTTCAATAAAATAATGATGGTGTATATTATCGTTAGATACGCGACTTGCCATAATAGCTCCCTCCATTGAAGATGCAAGAAAAGAAGCGAGCGATATAATATCTATATCTTCTTTAAGTTCTTGTTTCTCTATTCCTTCTTTTATGAGAGAAGCCATTAACATTACTGTATCATCATAACCTTTTGCTGCTGCTTTTTGTAATTCTGGAAATACTCCAGTACTTTCAATTGCGCTATTAAGTAATGGACAGCCTCCAGCAATAGGAGGATTATTAGCTGCATCTTGATATACAAGGAAAATTGCAAGGATTTTATCAATTGCTGTCTTTTTATTTTCCATTGCTTTATGAAAATGACTCCACATAATCTCACCACTTTTGTCGTAGGCAGCAAGGACAATTTCTTCTTTACTTTTGAATCTACGATAAATAGATCCTTTAGGTAATTCAGTAGCTGTCATTATATCCTGGATGGATGTGCGAGTTATCCCATTAGTATTAAATAAATATAAAGATGTTTCAATAATTTTTTCTTTAACCTTATCAACTTTAGTCATGCTTTGTAATCCTCCTAATAAAAACGAGCTTAATATTTCAGGTGATATTTACCATCTATTTTCTTGAATTTTTTTGTAAGTATAAAGAAGTTTGGAACAAAAATATCTTATCAACCCCTATATTATCTGAACCTCAAACAATACGGTTTGAAAAGAGGTTAATCAAATTGTATTATCTATATCAATCAAATGAATTTTCTGTCAAAATTAACATGACCAATTATTCAATTCAGTCATGTTATACAACTACTTTCACCTAACTTCGTAGCAGGGGTAAAAATATATAGTTAATTTTAACGTATAGACATATGATTATTATATATAATTTTTATTAATATGTTTAGCTAAAGTGTTCGAACTCCCCCCACTTTCACTTCATTCTATAAAAGATTAATCATTAATGATTACTGGAATTAAATTGTAACAAAGCAACTGAGATATAAATATATTTGCTTTTTTCCATTTTGATTTTGTTAATACTTTGTAAAAAAGGTTTAAAAAACTAGAAACTTGTAGTATTATTAGATTTCAATTCAGACCGAACTGTCCGGTTTGAAATCTTTATATAAATATATTTATAAGGAGAACGTTATGCAGAAAGAAAAATCAAAGATTGTAGGTAATTTAATTACGGGGGCAATAAAGTGAACTTTATAAAAATGAATAAAAAAGAAATTATTATGCTAATAGTTTATACAATGTTTGCACTACTTCAAATTGGCTTGTTCATATTATTTGGCTTATCACTTTTAACTAACAGCAATTTAGTTGAATCAGAATTTGCTCTTAGTGCCATCGGTTTGACTGTACCTGCTATTGTAGGAATAATTTTCTTTAGGAAAGAAATTATTGAAAGTTTTACTTATTTTAAAGAGAAAACAATTTTGAAAATAGTAAGTGTTCCTCTGGTGGTTTTATTTACGGTAATTGTAGAACAATCTGTTATGCGTTTTCTAGCAACTGCCCAGCCAGAGAACCAAGAACAGCTCCTTGAAACAGGTACGGGGATACCTCTTATTTTTACATTGCTAGTATTTGGTATTCTAGGGCCATTGCTTGAAGAAATTGTGTTTCGTCATATAATATTAAATCGTTTTTCACATTATATTGGTACTGCTATTGCATCTATCATCTCAATTATAATTTTTACAGTTCTTCATACGAACCAGCTTTCAGATATTGCTATTTATTTACCTGGCTCAGTGATACTTACTGCGGCTTATCTTATTTCTAAGAGATCCATTGCATATGTTATGGCGATACATATGTTAAACAATTGCATCATTTTCATTCAATTGCATATGTCATAGCGATACATATGTTAAACAATTGCAGGTTTTGATGCAAAAATACTCTATGTTTCTATCGAGTATTTTTGGCACCAGAACCACTTTTTCTAAGGCATAAGAAATCTTATCAAAACTACAACTTATTAGGAGAGTGTCAGTCATGATTGTAACAACAACTTCTGGAATTCAAGGTAAAGAAATTATTGAGTATATTGATATCGTAAATGGTGAAGCTATTATGGGTGCAAACATTGTCCGCGATTTATTCGCTTCAGTTCGTGATGTTGTCGGTGGCCGTGCTGGTGCTTATGAAAGTAAGCTAAAAGACGCTCGTGATATTGCGATGGACGAAATGAAAGAACTTGCAAAACAAAAAGGTGCGAACGCTATCGTTGGTATTGACGTAGATTACGAGGTTGTACGTGATGGAATGTTAATGGTTGCTGTAAGTGGTACAGCTGTACGTATATAAGTAAATAAAAAAACGGTTCCTCCCTTGGAATTTATACTTTGAGGAGAGGCCTGGTTCTGTTGCTGATTTTAAAGAATAAAAAGAAATGTTGATAAATCATTATACGTCGAAAAAACACAGTTTGAGTGTAAACTGTGTTTTTTTATATAGAGGCCCCATCCCATCACTATCAAGCTAAAATTTTGTGTTAACTTGTACAAAATTTACATTTTTTACTTTGGGGTAATTTTGAATCCTTAAGTTTATGGGCATGTGGTGGTACCCTCTAATACTGTACAAATTTTTTATAAATGGTTGTAAGGTTCTACGTTTTTGACCATTCTGTACAACGATAACTTTGGTTTATTGATTTCACCTGTAATCTGGTATCCTATCCTCTGATACAATTTAATGGCAAGTTGGTTCTCTTTCTTTACCGTCAGAGAGCATTTGGCAAAGCCTTGCAGCGAAGCTTGTTCCTCAGCAGATTCAATTAGTCTGGTACCTATCCCTAGTCCTCGACTTTCGGGCAGTAAGGCAATTGTTCCGATGTGAAACTCATCATCTTCTCCCTCCTTCAAGGTAAACATGGAATAAAGCATTTTGATATTCAGTATGTTATAAACAACAAAACCCAGCTTTCGGAACGAAAGCAGCTGTTTAAAAGTGGGCCAGGCAAGACGATTTAAAACTGGTATGGGATAGCAAGTAATCATCCCTAAAGTTTTCCCGTCCATTTGAGCTTCATAAGCGTATTGATGACTGAAACGGTTGTTCTCCTGCCGCCATAGCTTACAAAATGTCCAATCGACTGTGTTCTTCTCCTCAGATCCTGCAAGTGGAAACGCCATGTATTCCAATGCCATTACATTTAGCTGGGCGCCGACCATGGATTGATGAACAGCCTTTACAATAGAGATTTTATTCATTATCCTATTGCTCCTTTTCACTTTCTATATTATTAATATTAATTATCATGGATTTGAATCAGTTCAGTTCACTTCCCTCTCAATTCATCCTTAGCTTTGAAACCATAATAAAATGTATTTAAAACAAGCTCTGCAGCAGATTTTTTAGCCACATTTCCTTCATGTACCTGTTCCCAGGTATGGAAAAGCAGAGCATAAAGCGTATTCAAAATCCATTCGCTGCTAACTGTTTGCTGAAAGTAACCTCTTTGTTGTAGCAATTCAATAACGCGTCTTAAGGGTTCCCTCAGCTTCTCTTCTGCTTCACCTAATTCTTTGTTGTTAAATACAGATGCATCATGACCTAGAAAATAGATTTTGTCACCTAAAGGGATTAACGCTTCAATGAGTTCCGGGATATAGTTTTCACTTCTTTCCTCATCCAGTGGAATCTGGTTTACAGTATCACTTACCATTTGTATAGCCCGATGGCCCAAGAACAGCATCAATTTCTCCCTGCTTTCGACGTAGCGATGGAGTGTAGCAATTCCAATTCCCGCATATTCCGCAATTTCATTCATCGAAGCAGTAGGATTTTCAACAAGCAATATAGTAGCTGAATCAAGAATTGCATTAAATCTCGCTTCCTTCAACGCTGACAAGTCTTTCTTCATCGTCAATCTCTCCCTTTTTCTGTATAAAGTCGTCATTTTTGATAGATGAATATATCATTTGATATTATAATAAACAATCTCAAATAAAGTGTCCAGCTGCTGAATGTAGCTTTTCAAAAAGAATTATATTCCTGAAACTGATAGCACTTTGAATGTTTCATTTTTAGCATTTCATTATTTAGATAACGATGAAGAAATTAAATTCTTTAATGTAATAAATACAAGAGCCAAAGGAAATGGTACGAATCGCTTTCTTAGTAGAAAAAATGATTACCTTATCTGGTTTTTTTAACTATTTTTATGACGAATTAATAATTACAGTAATTTTTCTACTTTTATTAAATCCGTTTGCACTTCATTTAATTATTGAATATTTTATAATGAAGTTACTTTCTGCATAAAGTTATCGGTTTACTTTAAAATTCACTTCCGGGTATTTGGTCATCAGCCTTTTAAGGGTTGAGCCGTCATCCTCCTGTTTTACATACTGGTCAAAAAATGCCAGGCTGAATTCGTTAATAATACGATGAACTTCCTTTGGATTTTCACCTGGGCTCTGCAACAGAGGTGAGAACAAATGTAAATCGGTAAAGCTTGTATGATCCGTATGAGGAATGACCATTGACATACCACCACCAGCTAACCCACGTCCGTATCGCTCCCTCACTTCAAAGGGATCTGCTTCATCAGGCTCTTCTGCACTCATGAGCAGAAATGGTTTTCCAATGCCACTTTCAGGCAAAATTTCACCATACAATGTACCATCCATATTGATAGCTGCTTTGACACGAGAATCTTTTGCAAGTATTTGTGCTGCGGTAGCTCCACCGTAAGAGTGGCCAAACATTCCAATTCGCGAGGTATTCAGTCTTCCTGTAAAGAAACCGGTCTCATCGTTTTCGTTAAGTTTCTCTATCTGATTAAGGACAAAGCTGACATCTTCCTCCCATAATTTTATGTGGCTATCTCCTTCATCAGTTAAATTGATGGGCTGTACGTAAGCAGTTCGACCACCTGGAAAGACGGTAGCTGCAGCATCAAAGGTATGATCGATACTTAGAACAATATATCCTTGACTAGCCAACTCCTCAACTTGAAACGTGTTTTGATTACGAAAACCATTAAAACCATGAGAGAAGAGTAATATGGGATAGTGATTCTCTGAGTCTGAGAGTTGTAAATCCATAAACGAATGAGACTTTACCAATTCCATGTGGCTGAATGCAAATGCAGGAATAGACAATGTTTTTTCCAATCCCTTGGAGAGCTCATTTATGTTACGAATATAAGGTTCTGGATCCCCCTTGCTTTTTTCAGCTGCAGGATACCAAATTTGCACCATCAGTTCGCGCCGATCGTTTGGATTTTTCGAATATGGTTCATTTCTCTGATGATCAACCCAATGATATAGCTTCGTACCGACCCTATGTGGACCAGTTGGTTCTTCAAATGAAAATACCGGCATAAGTAAGGGTAGCGCAACTGCTACAGACAAATAGATACATAGTAACGAAGTCTTAACTATGTATATACCCGAACTTCTAAAGCCCTTTTTCCGCCCAGTTAATAAATAGCATAAAATTAAGATAACTGGGGATACATATGCCGGAATCATCTGCCACCTAAAACCTTCTGCCAATAACTGAACTGTAACCATTACAACGGCAATCAAAGTAGCTAATTTAGACCACTTTTTCGTTTCTCTGCCTATTAACAGTATCCAACTCAATAGACTAAAATTCACTACTATCAAAACAACTTCCCAGAAATTCATTGGCCTATCTCCTTTGCATGCATTTTACTTCTAATTAAAGAGGTAGTTTTCAGCCTAAGCAAAAGCAGATGAAACACCTATATAGTTGCACCAATTATGCTTAGTAACCGTTGCATCCACTCTACTCCTTTATTCAAATTAAAAACTTAAAATGCCCAGCTACCTTTACGGAAAATTGGTTCTACAGTTCCATCTGGTAGAATACCGTCGATATCCATCTCACTGCTGCCAATCATAAAGTCCTCATGTGTTATTGAAATATTTGCCCCTAACGTTTCAAGCTGATCGTTTTCTAAATCTCTTCCATCCTCTAAGCAAGTTGGATAAGCTTTACCAATCGCTAAATGGTTCGATGCATTTTCATCAAACAATGTATTAAAATATAAAATTCCCGATGCTGAAATCGGTGATTCATGTGGTACAAGTGCTACTTCACCTAAATAGCAAGAGCCTTCATCCACATTAATAAGCTCCTGTAATAAATCATGTCCTACCTGTGCTTCAGCTTTAACAATTTTTCCTTCTTCAAATGTCAGTTTAAAGCCATCGATAATATTCCCTTGATAAACTAATGGTTTTGTATTGCTTACATAGCCATTTACACCTTGTTTCATCGGTAACGTATAAACCTCTTCTGTCGGCATATTAGCCATAAAGATAGTATCATCAGGAGTTTTACCACCTCCAGTAACCCATTTATGCTGTGGTGCTAATGCAATTGTTAAATCAGTACCTGGCGCTGTATAGTGAAGCTTCATATATTTTTTATCGTTCAGTAGGACCGCACGAGATTCTAAATTTGTTACATGTTCACGCCATTTTTCAATAGCACTGCCGTCACCAATACGAACAGCTTTAAAAATAGCCTCCCATAATGCTGGTACTTGATCCTCAGTTGCTAAACCTGGGAACACCTTCGATGCCCACTTTGGTGAAGGAACTGCTACCATCAACCAAGCTATTGAATCCTTCATTACGGCGTTGCGATTGTTTCTCAGAGCAGCTCCTGCTACCTTTTGATAGGTAGCTAGGCGATCAGATGAAATACCTGTAAATTTATCAGGATCTGTAGCATCTATCATTAATAGTGCTCCTTTACGTTCGATCAGCTCATCATTCATTTTGACTATCCACTCTGGGAAGCGATTAAATTCTTCATCTGAGGCATAATCAAAGTAAGCACGTTCCATTTCTTCATCCGAAAAATTAACATGAACACGCCCTGCCCCAGCCTTATAAGCCTCTTTCACAATTATACGGGCGAAATCCAATGCATCCACTGATGTATTGACTAATAAGTATTGCCCTGGTTGAATATTGACACCGATTTTCACCGTAAGTTCTGCATATGCTTGTAATTTTTCTTCAAAAGTCATATTATTTACCTCGCTTTTATTAAATTGGTTTTGAATTCCCCTCACTAACTTACTTTCTGAACAGGTTTTCTCAGAATTTCCATTTCCCATTTTTTATTAGAACATGATAACAACTAATGGATTTTTTCTACTACTCATATATTTAATTTTTAAACTTTGATTCAATTAATATTGATTTGTTTTTCAAAAAATCTAATCGATGGGTATCAAACACTACATAAAGTTATAGAGTTCTTTATTGTGAAAGCTCACTCATTTCTTCCCAATCTTTTCAATGCTGCTGTACCTAAAGACTTACCATCAATAGGGCGTTTAACATTCTCAATCACTCCTTTATCTTTACAAAAGCATTTTTGATAGATAAACATATCATTTGACATAAGATTAAATCATTTCAAATGAATTATCAAGCCATAAAATTTAATTTTTAAAAAATTCGGTAAAAAAAACATATGAAAATGGATTCTATCAAAGGGAGCGATAACAAAAAGATTTTTATACACACATGGATAAAACACATGACAAACTTATATATAATTGCAAGTTCAACTCTCACAAAAAACAGGATAAAAAAATAAACAGCAGAACTAGTCCACTGTTTACTTTGCCACACCTTCATGTAATTTTTCTGTATAATCCTTTACATCTTTCCAGCTATCTTTCGCTGTATGTAAATCTTCTTTTATAAACGTAAACTCTTCTGGAGTAATTCCTTTTACGTTTTGTAGTAAATTATTATATTTTGCACCTACTGTATACCATTGATTTGATATGTTTTGTAGTGCTGTAATTGCTGCATCAATTGTTTCTGTCATGTTTGTTGTTTTATTTTTTACATCAGTCAAAATTAAGACTTCTGCTTGTGCTCCTGAAATTCTATCTTTTAAATTAGCGATTTCTCTTTCTGCATTTGCGATATCTTTTTTCGCAACCGCAATCATCGGCCCGCCAGCAAGACATGTTATTAGAGCTACGCAAAGTACGCCACCAGCAATGACCATATCATTACTCTTTTTAATCGAATCGTTATATGTATTTATTTGTTGCTCTAGAGCTGGAATACCAGCATTCGTACTTGCCAATATCGCTGTTAACTGATTTGTATCCTCTTTGAAACTATTTGTATCTTTCGCCATTCTATCGCGAAAAGCTTTCAAATTTCCTAATAATCCATCTACCTCATTTTGATTCTTTACAATATCCGCATACAACTTTTCTAAATCCGCTTTTAATTTTCCGCTATCCTTTTGATCAATCGCTATTAACATGTCATTATAATACGATTGAAAAGTATTATTGTAATTTATAATATTTTGATCCATTTTCATAATTTGAGGCTTCATATTATTTAACCAATATGCTGCATTAACTTTTGCATCTCTTTGATGCTGAATCATATTCCCTTTAAATTCACTATTAATCGAACTTATTTTACTTAAATCCGTCTCTTGTTGATTTTGAATTAATTTTGCATATGAATCCATTGCAAATATACTTGATGTCGTTTGTGCCATTACATCTTGGAATCCAGCTGGCCCTAGAGAATAATTTTTCGCACTTTCTTGCAATGTTTTTACGTTTTGTTCTGCTGCAAAAGGATGTAAAGGAAATGCGTTACTCGTTGCCACCCCAGCAATCATTAACGTTAAAAGGCATTTTTTATAAAATCTTTTCTGCATACTTTTCACCTATTTTCTTTATAAAAGTATAAAAAGCTCCTGCTCACAACTGAACAGGAGCTTCAAACCATTCATCAACACTTAACGCTCTAACGATTCGTATTCGATTATGCTTTTTTCGTATCTACTACTTTAATATCTTCCGCATAAATCTTTTCTGCATAGTCTTTAATGTTTTTCCAGCTATCTTTCGCAATGTTTAAATCTTCTTTAATGAAAACTAGGTCGTTTGGACTAATAGAATCTACATTTTGAAGTAAAGAATTGTATTTTGATCCCATTGTGTACCATTGGTTTGAAATATTTTGTAACGCTGTAATTGCAGTATCGATTGTATTTGTTAAATACTCTGTTTGTGTTTTAATGTTCGTTAATCCTGCTACTTCTAATTGCGCAGTTGTAACTTGTCCTGTTATCTTTTGAATTTCTGCTTGTGCATTATCAAGCTCTTTCTTCGCTAATACGATTCCAGCTGTACCACCGCCTACAGCTGCTGCACCACCTGCAATTAATGCTACTCCTAGCGGTGTTCCTGCGCCCGTAGCAATAACTACTGCACCACCGATAATTGCAATTGGTCCTAGAGCTGTCGCAACAGATGAACCGATAATAATTGCATTATATTTACTAATTGCTTCATTGTACGTTGTAATTTGATTTTGCAGAAGCGGAATTCCTGCATCTTGACTAGCTAATATAGATGTAATTTGATTTGCATCACCCTTGAAGTTTTGCGTATCCGAAGTCATTTTATTTCGGAATTTCTTCAAGTCTTCTACTAACTGATCCACTTGCGCTTTATTTTCATTAATACTACTTGATAATCTAGTTAAGCCTTTCGTAAGAGTCGCTTTATCCTTTGCATCAACTGCAGCAACTAAAGTATCATAATAGTTTTGGAATTTCGTATTGTAGTTAATGATATTTTGATTCGTTGAAATAAGCTGTGGTTTTAATACATCTAACCATTGCTTCGCATTTCCTCTCGCTGTATCTTGATGCTGAATGACTTTTCCTTTTAAAGCCGCATCAACAGACGATACATTTCCAAAGTTAACATTACCTTGTTTAATAATTGTTAAAGCATACAGATCCATTACTAAAGCATTTGAACCTGTTCTTTCCATTGCATCTTTTAAGCCTTCTGGTCCTAATGAGTATTCTTCATAGTCATTATAAGCTTTTGCTACCGCATGAACTGGAGCTTGTTTCACTGTGCTTTCAGCTGCATACGTATGGGCTGGCATAATGTTTCCTGCTGCAAATACTGCCATAAGTGCTGATAGAGCCATTACTTTATATGGTTTTTTTGTCATTTTTCTTCTCTCCCTATATCGCTAATTATTTTTCTGCTTAATGTACTTCAACGTTTGTAACGTAATCTTCAAATTGATTTGTTTGTTTATTCATTTCATCACTTACTTTTTTAATTTGATTGAAATGTTTTTGAAGTAAACTACTGTCTGTATACGTGCCTTCTTCAACATTCTTTTGAATTTGGATCATATTATTGTTTAAAACTTTCCAGTCCGTTAATAACGTTTCTAAAGTTGTAATTTGACGATTGATTAGTTCTGTAAAGCTACTTACTTGGTCTTCAACAAATGTAATTTGTGTCGCCTCTGCTTCAGTTTGTGATAACTTTTGAATAAGTGGTAGTAGCTCTTTTTGCTTTTGCTGAATGCGAAGAGCTGCTTCTCTCGTTTGACTATCTGCAGCATTTACAATTTCATTACTTAAAGTACCGATAGAAACAAAATCGATTGTTTTCGTTTGTGCAGTTTGATTTGTGATTGTAAATACTTGTTTACCGATATTAATAGAACCTTTAATGATTTCTTGAGGTCTATTCAAAATAGTAGTTAGTTCAGCTTGAATTTCCCCTTGAATTCTTTTAATATCTTCTCTTAATTTCACAATATCTCCACTTGATCCTTGCAGTGTTTTTATTGCTTCATCGGCTTTAATTGATAAGTTGTTACTATCTTTGTCTAATACTGTTTTAAATCGATTTAACTCTAATAAATCTTGCTCCATACTCTCTTGGATGCTTTGTACTTGCAATTGTAATTTTCCATATGCACTTATAAAATCTGCTTTTGCTTGCTGATCTTCATTTACGTTTCCTGCTAGTTCATAGAGCTTACTATAATAGCTATTAAATCTAGTGCTGTATCTCATCATTTCTTGATTTAAGTCAATTAGCTTCGGATTATATTCATCAATCCATTCTCGTACATTCGCCTTTGCAAACTTTTGATGATTCGTTAAGCTACTCATCGCATTTACCTTAATGTCTGGCTGTTGCAAGATAATTAATCCGTATGCTTGAATAAGCGGTGATTGTGATCCTAACATTCTAATTGAATTGGATAATGTATTTGGAGCAATTACATTTTGCGCATATACTGTTTTCACTTCTGTTTGCCCCTCCTTGGCGTAAGCGCTTACAGGAATGAAGCAACTCGTAGATACTGCTGTAACCAATAACCCTGTAATTAAAGTCTTTTTCACTTTAACTCCTCCTATGTATTAGCAACTATTACTATCGCATTTTATTATTCTATTTTCTTGCCCATAATTTGAGATGGTTAAAATAGAGAACGTTCTCACCGCGATCCATGTATGAACCACCTCTCTCGTATTGCTACAGTACTTACTTATCGTCACAAAACATTTTATTATTTTTCATATGTGTTTAGTATGAATAACATTGTATAAATTTTCTATTTCATCGAAATTCCCACATTCACATAGTGAATATATTACGTAAAAATATTATTCATTTTAAACTAAACAACATGCGTAAATATGAAATTTCGTTTTGTTTTCATATATGTTTTGTACTGTAAGGTCATTTAAACACAGCTGTTTATATAACGTAAAGAAGTATTTTCATCCCCTTTATTTTCAAGCTTTCATGTCCTTATTTCAAAATATAATCCGATTCACTTTATCGATTGAAATATCTACATATCACAACAGAAAACACTACTTGCAAATAACCGATAAAATTATATCGATATAATTTTTAAACCCATATGCAATTATGCATAGGATATACACAAAAAGGATAGCTTCATTTTCACGAAGCTATCCTTCAAAAATCTTCTTATTTTTTCAAATGATATGGAACTGTCGTAATAACAACATTTCTTTTATAAAGTAAATACGCACGTATGAGTAAACTGGATTGATTATGAAGAATGTTATGCCAACCTTTTTTCGGAATGAACTGTGGTATAACGACCGTAACGCGGTAATTCGATTCACTTGCCTTATACTGCACTGTATCAATGAATTTCGTTAACGGCTGAATAATACTTCTATAATGAGAATGTAATGTAACAAGCCTTACTTCAGGTTGCCACACCTTCCATTTCTCTTCAAATTTCTTTTCCTCTTCTCTGTCAAAAGCAACATATACAGCGATAACTTGATCTGCAGAAAGAGATTTCGCATAGTTCAATGAATTTTCTACTACATGCGTCATACCTGCTACAGGAACGACAATTACATTCCCCTCAATTGGAATAAGAGGTTCACAAGTTTTTAAACTTAATTGATCACCCACTGCATCATAATGCTTCTTAATTCGATGAAACAAGAAGATAATAGCAGGTAAGAAAATAAGAATCGACCAAACTTGTGCAAATTTAGTTAAAAAGAACATGCTCATTACGATAAAACTAATAACTGCACCAATTAAATTAACCGTTAATTTTAAAGCCCATCCTTCAGGTTTTTCACGAAGCCACTTTAATACCATCCCTGTTTGAGAAAGTGTAAATGGAATAAATACACCTACTGCATATAACGGAATTAAATGTTCTGTTTGTCCTTGGAAAGCTACAATTAAAATAATCGAAGCAACTCCAAGTATTATAATACCGTTTGAGTAACCTAGACGGTCTCCTCTAATCGTAAACATTCTCGGTATGAATTTATCTTTTGCGAGGTTAACCGCTAATAAAGGAAATGCAGAATAGCCTGTATTAGCTGCGAGAATTAATATTAAAGCTGTTGTACCTTGTATGAAATAGTACATGAAATTACGTCCAAATGTTTGTTCAGCAATTTGAGAAACAACTGTTACTTCTTTACTCGGCGTCACTCCGTAATAATAAGCTAAAAATACAATTCCTGAAAATAACACAGCAAGTAATGCACCCATTGCAAGCAATGTTTTTGCAGCATTGTTTGGCGCAGGATCTTTAAAGTTCGGAATTGCATTTGAAATTGCTTCAACACCTGTTAAAGCAGAACTACCTGATGCAAATGCTCTTAACAGTAAAAACAAACTAATGCCCGCAACCGGCGTTCCGATCGGCGTGTGTAAAGCCTGCGAAACGTGACCAGTCAAAATATTATATATGCCTACACCAATTAATATAAATAGTGCTAAAACAAATAAATAAACAGGATATGCTAAAACGGAAGCTGATTCCGTTACTCCTCTTAAATTTAAGATGGTAATAAATATAACAAATATAATCGCAATGATTACATTATGTGCATGTAAACTAGGAAAAGCAGATGTTAGCGCATCTGTACCTGCAGATACACTTACCGCAACAGTTAAAATATAGTCGACTAATAAAGATCCTCCAGCAATTAAGCCTGGATTCATCCCTAAATTTTCTTTTGATACAACATACGCTCCCCCGCCATGCGGATAAGCAAAAATAATTTGACGATAAGATAAAATAAGGGCTGTCAATAATACTAATACCCCAACAGCGATCGGAATGGAATACCAATAAGCGATCGCTCCCACACCTGCTAAAGCAATTAAAATTTGTTCTGGACCGTAAGCAACTGATGACAATGCGTCAGAAGATAAAATAGCTAAAGCTTTCGTTTTATTAAGCTTTTGTTCTCCAAGCTCTGTTGATTTTAACGGTCTTCCAATTAAAAATCTTTTAATAGATGAAACCAATGCTGTCCACTCTCCAATAATTTTGTACGAACTTTTCTGCTTGTTACAGCCAGTAAACTATTTCTTCAGAAAACAAAAAATGTCTACAAGCCATAGCGAAATAGACTTGTAGACATTATTTTTTTTGTCGCACAAGCTCCACCTTCCTTCTCAATATAACGCTTACGAGGTTAGCTGTCGGATTCGGGCCTATGAGTAGCCCTACCTTTTTCAAGGATTCACCCCATCGGATTATGTACTAATCCGTAAAAACGGGTCCCCCGTACCATGCGGTTTCAGCGATTTAGAAAATTGAAACTGTGGATTATAATACTCCTTTATTTTCAAAAAGTAAACAAAAATTTTTAATAAGAAAAAAATTAAAATGATTGCGCATAATCCGCTGAGAAATATACATAATGAATATTAAAAATCCGCAAAGGAGACCCATATGTCTAAAGAAAAGAAGCCTATTTTTTCCGATTCATATTTAGATGCAGTAGCAAATGAAATTAATCAGTTATATGGTAAACGTGAACAGGAAATAAATTTGACAGATAGAACGAAAAGAAATAAATAATTTGTCATACAAAAAAATAAAAAAGATAGCAATACACTTATATATTGCTATCTTTTTTATTTTTTCATACATCTAATTCTATTACAGATTTGTTAAAGGTCATCTCTTCATACACCTTTAAATTTTGATATATAGTTCCTAATAATGGTGCCGCTATAGAAAATCGCTCTGCTACATCCAGTAAATATCCTTGCAAGTGCTTCCCTTCAATAAACGAACCCTTTTCCATATCACGCTGCATTGATGACTTCATATCATATGAAATTTTATCAATCGTTTTCATATGTTCCTGGGCAATATTAGCCTTTACTGGAGCTCCTAATACTCTCATGATTTGTACAGATTCCTCAAACACATTACGGATAAAATCACGGCCGCCTTCACTTTCACGGATTGGTCCAATTGGTGCACGCATTAACGTTGTCACACCTGACATTACAGTAATAAATAAATATTTATGCCACATATCTTGCGTAATATTTTCACTTAAAACAAAACTAGATTTCGTACCTGAAAATGCTTTAGAAATATGCTTTACTCTCTCTGAATTTTGAGACTTAATTTCTCCAAACACAAGTCTGTTGGCAGCGCTAGTTTGTACAATTTCTCCTTGATCGTTTAACGTCGTCTCGATAAAGCATAAACCGCCAATTACTTTTTCTTCGCCGAATTCTTTTTGTAGTAGTGATAAATGAGCGATACCATTTAACAATGGAATGATTACAGTATTATCGCCAACAAACGGCTTCAAATCTTGAATAGCCTCGTTTAAGTGATACGCTTTTGTTGAAAATAAAATAACATCAAATTGAGAAGTTCTCTCTTCTTTCGTTATTAATTTCGGTTGGAAGGAAAAATCCCCGTTAACACTTCGGATTACAAGTCCTCTTTCCTCTAATTGTTTTTTCCGTTTACTACGAACAAGAAACGTGACATCTTCTCCCTTCTCGACTAATCTGCCACCAAAAAATCCTCCGACTCCACCAGCGCCTAATACTAAAATCCGCATACAGCATCCCCCTTTTTAAAATACAATTTTATAACTTTTAGTATACATAACATTATACATGTCCTCTACTAAATAAGCTGAATTTTCACTCTTAATTGAGTATAAAACAGTGGTTATTTTCAAATAAATTTGGGCATGTTGTTTCTATAGCATATATGGAAAGGAAACAATGTAGATGGAGGCAATACAAGCAATTGAGGAAAAAGGTGTAGCAACAGCTATATTTCAATTTATATTCCCGTTTTCGTTTAAAGCTGGATATGAACAAGATATGTTCCCTTTCTTACAAAAAAACGATTTTCGTCCTTTTCGGCTCGATCATCTCGATGATGAAAATACATATTATGGGGAGTTTAAAGTTTCACATCAAAATATGGAAGCATACTATCTTTCATTTACAAATAAAATTCTCTTTCCTCACTCAGAGCATCAAAAGGGCTTGCAACGTTATTCAAAGGATCTTAACTTAACTGGACATTTAACAACAAACCTTATTTCAATTCCATTCAAGATACACTCTATTGATGTAACACTTTGTCCTTATGAACTTGGCTTCTTAACAATTCGAACAAAAGTAAACACTGCTCCAAATATGACTTTATCTGAAGCAATCGAATTCGCTGCTCGCTTCCGTGTACTTGAAACTAAAACTGATAAAAATGAGTCTATTTGTATTGAATGTAACGGAAAAAAGTATTCCCAAGTTGAAAAATTCATTTTTGGTTATTTATTTCATGGCGTAACTGATTTCTTTGAAAAGAAGAGATTAAGAAGTTCATACTTTCAAACCTTCCCTTTCTTTGAAGACCAAAGAATGTACGTTCAAACTTTATTGTCACTAAAAGAAGGTATGGAATTTAATGAAGTGGATGTTTATCGTACTTCCAGTCTTTCCGGATTAACAAGTGATGGTAAACCATATGTAAGCGCAAATAACCTTCCTTACATTCATGACTATTTAAAAAAACACGCTTACCAGAGATGGGCTCCAAATCGTTATTTCATAATGGAAGAACATATTTTTACATGTGTAACAAATGAAGGAGAACGCGAAATCTCTAAACTTGCTAGTCAAATGTACGGGGAATTTTATTACGCTTTATTATTAAACCTATTCCATAAAATTGTTTTATTAAAAATGGCAAACGCCTATGCTGAGCTAAATATTGAACAAGATACTAATGAAATAGAGAAATTAATTTATTCGATCAATTCGTTCACTGCTAATTATTTTTCTTTAGAATTAGTATCCCAATCACAAAGTGAAGATATTTTCTTCCGCTTAAGAAAACTTTTTAATATTGAGGTTTTATAC
Organism: Bacillus cereus group sp. BfR-BA-01524; assembly: GCF_022662595.1. NCBI lineage: Bacteria > Bacillati > Bacillota > Bacilli > Caryophanales > Bacillaceae > Bacillus > Bacillus cereus group sp. BfR-BA-01524. Next base: position 76,150 of record NZ_JAKUDW010000004.1, read on the forward strand.
TCGAACGCGAAACAAAATCTTGATAGTTTGTTTAAATATCAAGAAAATGTCGCCTCTAAAAAAGATAGCCTTTTATTATTAATTTTAACGCTCTACTCTGTAGTGGGCCAAATGTTAGGGTTTACTATGATCGACCTTTTAAGAAACACCGATTCAAACAAAATATCTTCACCTCTTGAATTTTTCGCTCTATTAATTGCGATTAGCGGCATTGTCATTTCACTTATTTTAGGAGCCCAAAGTTTATATCAATGGGGTCTACAGCATAAACAAAGAAAAGCTTGGGTAAAACAAACGGTACTGTCTGCTGTAAAAGAAAAAGAGGATAAAAATTAAAGAAGGTTATTTTCAAATACATGGTATGCTGCAGTAAATGAAATTTTTATCAGCGATTTTCCGATTATATCAGCGCAACTCAAAATATATCAGCGATTTTTTTAAATATATCGACTTACCGACAAAAAACGACAAATGACAGGACTGTATAATAAAAAAAGGGTGCTCCAAAATAAAACTTGGAGTACCCTTTTTATTATACGAATTCAGCTTACTTCCCTGCTTCGATTTTCTCTAATGCAGCAGCTACTTGTTCTTCAGTTAATTCATGTTGTATTACATAGCGGTTACGTGGGCTTACACGACATTCATGAGAGCATGCACGTAAATATTTCGCTTCGTTTTCTTCAGAACATAAAATTTTCTTATTACATTCTGGATTTGAACAGTTTACATAGCGCTCACAAGGTTCACCTGTAAAGTGATCTTTACCAACGATAACATGTTCTTTTTGGTTTACTGGCACAGCGATACGCTCATCAAACACGTAACATTGTCCATCCCAAAGCTCACCTTGTACTTCTGGATCTTTTCCGTACGTTACAATTCCGCCGTGAAGCTGACTTACATCTTCATAACCTTCACGAACTAACCAACCTGAGAATTTCTCACAACGAATTCCACCTGTACAGTACGTTAAAATCTTTTTACCTTCAAGTGTTTCTTTGTTTTCTCTAATCCAATCTGGTAATTCACGGAATGATTCAATATCAGGTTTAATCGCACCTTTGAAGTGTCCTAAATCAAACTCATAATCATTTCGTGCATCAATGATAACTGTATCTTCTTGTTTCATTGCCTCATAAAAATCTTTTGGCTCTAAATACTTCCCAGTTATTTCGTGTGGGTTAATGTCATCTTCTAGACGAAGTGTAACTAATTCTGGACGAGGACGTACGTGCATTTTCTTGAATGCATGCCCTTCTTCTTCATCTATTTTAAATACGATACCATCAAAACGTGGATCATTATTCATTGCTTCCATGTATTTCTCTGTTTGCTCTACAGTTCCAGAACAAGTTCCGTTAATACCTTCTTTTGCTACAAGAATTCTTCCTTTTAATTCAAGTGAATTACAAAATTCTAAATGCTCTGCAGCAAATTCTTCTGGGTTTTCAATTGTTGTGTACATGTAATATAGTAATACTCTGTATGGTTTTGTAGTTGCCAATATATTTCTACCACCTATCTAATTTTTAAAATCATGTATAAGTTAACGTTCATATCAAAACATATATAATAAGAAAATGAATCCCATTTTCTTTTCTTTATACTATTTTCTATCAGTTAACAAAAATAAAAAACAAGATTACACATCATAACACTATGGTTATGTTGTAATCCCAATATATTATATATCATACAATTGCAATTCCATCAATTAATATGCTGTATTATCGGCTTTATGTTCACATAAATTTCAAAAACAGCCCTTTAATTCACTATGTTTCCCCATGTCATCACACCATAAACTCCCAATTCATTTTACATTATCACACCATCCATTGCATAAAGGCATATAATTTGCATTAAGGAAACTTTCGTGTTCAAATGAAATTATCACATAACATATTTAAATGTATTGAAATAATGAGTAAGAATAAATACAATAATTTCATCAAGTTAACATTTTAAAGGGGAAAACTACTATGAATAAAGATATAACAAAAGATGAACATCTCCCTTCTGAAAGTACAACTGTACAATCAGCTCACTTAGCTTTAAGTGGAGAAACAAAAGGTTGGAAAAGACTGTTACCATTTTTAGGACCCGCTTTTATCGCATCCGTTGCTTATATTGACCCTGGCAACTTTGCTACAAATATCGCAGCTGGTTCACAATATGGATATTTACTATTATGGGTTATATTCGCTTCTAACTTAATGGCTGTATTAATCCAAACTTTATCGGCTAAATTAGGAATTGCTACAGGAAACAATTTACCCGAAATAGCTCGTGAAAACTTTCCAAAACCTGTGTCTATCGGCTTATGGATACAAGGTGAACTAGTTATTATGGCTACAGATTTAGCGGAATTTATTGGAGCTGCATTGGGGCTTTACTTACTATTTGGAATCCCGATGCTACCTGCCGCTTTAATTACAGCAGCCGGATCATTTATTATCCTTGAATTTCAACGTAGAGGATTTCGTCCACTAGAAGCTATTATTACAGGAATGATTTTCATTGTAGTAATTGCTTTTGGGATTCAAGTTTTTTATGCAAAACCAGAATTAAGTCCCCTTCTTTCAGGACTATTTATTCCAAAATTCCAAGGTGTAGACAGTATATTACTTGCAGCAGGGATTTTAGGTGCAACAGTTATGCCGCATGCAATATACTTGCATTCTGCATTAACACAACGCCGCGTGGTTGGAACAACAGATGAACAAAAGAAAAAGATTTTCCGTTTCGAATTTATTGATATCATTATCGCAATGGTTATCGCTGGAGCAATTAATGCGAGTATGTTAATTGTTGCTGCTGCACTATTCTTTAAAAATGGTATGCACGTTGAAGATTTAGATGTGGCATACACTCAGTTTAGTAACTTAGTCGGTCCTGTATCAGCTGCGTTATTTGGAATTGGGCTCTTATCAGCAGGACTATCTAGCTCTTCTGTCGGTACAATGTCAGGTGATATTATTATGCAAGGTTTCATTCGAATGCATATTCCGTTATACTTACGCCGATTTATTACAATGATTCCACCACTAGTAATTATCGCTTTAGGTGTAAATCCAACTTACGCTCTAGTCATGAGCCAAGTCGTCTTATCATTCGGTATTGCTTTTGCATTAGTACCACTTATTATGTTTACAAGCAATAAAAAAATTATGGGTGCGCTCGTTAATCACCGCATAACAACCTTTATCGCTTGGATCATTGCTGCACTTGTTATCATTTTAAATATTTTCTTATTGTATCAAACATTTGTAGGGTAATGAAAAAAGGGTATTCCAATTTTAATTTGGAATACCCTTTTTGGATGAAATGATTTTCTTCTAGTTACCACTTAAGTATGTCCCTCTTTCCGGCATCATGACACCATTTTCAGTTCGAAAGTAAAGTGGCAATCCTTCCGCAAAAAACATACTTACCTTGGACGGATCTTGCCTTTGATGATGAATATGTAAATGCGGCTCACTTGAACTTCCTGAGTTACCGACTTGAGCAAGAAACTCTCCTTCATTTACACGTTGTCCTTCTCTCACATTAATTGATCCTTTCTTTAAATGGGCAAGAATTAAAAATGTGCCTGTTTCATCTAGTCGTAAATAAATATGATTCCCAGCCATTGACTGAAAATTATCCGATCCCGGAACTAAATCTTGTTCATTATTATTAATTGATACAACCGTCCCAGAAGCTGGTGCCATTACTTTCGCTCCATATATTCCGTAATCCTCTAACTTACTACTTTTCACTTCAGCAGGTGGAATGAGAATATCATATGCCCACCTTTCATTTGGTTTTATAACGTGATAGTTCGTTTCTAACCGATCACCACCCCAACCTATTAATGCTCGTTCATTCAAAGGAAAACGAACTACTGCTTTAGGACTCATAGATTGTATATCTGCTGGGTAAGCAATTCTACCTATATTAGCAAACCAACCGACAGGCCAAGCTCCAATGATAGAAAACAGAATGATTAAAAATAGCGTTCTATCTATCCGCTTTCTAAAAATGCCTTTCAAAAAAAATATTATTACTGATCCTATCAAGAGGAAAAATGAAATAAAACTAAAAGCCTGTATACTCCACCAAACAAAAACTGATGTAACATCATTAGCTACATAAACTAAGATCCAACTTATAATTAAAAAAGAAACTATAATTACTAATAAAAATTTCTTCCACATGTCGCATCCCTACTCTCATATCCTTTTCCTCAATGATACAAAGTAAAAATTACAGCATATGAAAGAAATACTTACGACTTTCTTACTTTTTTATACTGCGGTAATTTCACAGTAAAAACTGTTTCTTTATCGTTACTACGTACAGTGATATCCCCTTGATGGAGCTCGGCTATACTTTTTGAAATTGCAAGTCCTATTCCTTTCCCGCCCGTATGAGAACTACGTGATTTTTCACTACGATAAAACTTCTCAAAAATGTAAGGAAGGTCCTCTTTCGGAATGCATTGTCCAAAGTTTTTAATTTCTACTTCAACATTCAGTGTTTTATTGAAAATTTCAATTGCAATTTCCTTTCCATCTCTCCCGTACATAATACTATTGCCTATTATATTTTCAAATAGTCTCACTATAAGTGTCACATCAACTTCTACATGTAGCACTTCATCATTTTTAATATAAAAGTTCATATTGGCATCATCTAATTGTGGTACAAAGTCAATCATGATTTGTTCAATTAATGCTTTCATATCTACTTCATCTTTATGTAATTCAATCTCTCTATAATTTATTTGACAGTATTCTAATAAATCATCTACTTGATGTTTTAATTCATAACTTTTTCGCTTTAATATACTTATATACTGTTCACATTCTTCTCCATTCGAATGGAGTTTATTTCCTAACAGGTCCGCATAACCGATTAAAGATGTTACTGGCGTTCGTAAGTCATGAGAAATATTACTAATCATTTCATTTTTCATTTCCTGTGATTTTTTTTCATTCTCAATAGACTCTTTTAAGCTTTTCGCCATTCTATTAACATTTGCCGCTAGTTCACCAATCTCATCGCTTTTCGAAATAGGTATATGTATTTCAAAATTACCGTCACTTATTTCCTTCACGTTCTTGTTAATTTGAGACAACCTTTTCATCAGCGTTTTTGTCATTAATGCAAAGTATGTTGTAGTAAAAATCAAAAAAACTATAAAATATAAAAATGAATATTTTTCCTCTAAAACATTAACCTGACTATATATATTTCCAACCAAAATTTGAAACACTATTATACTTACAGTCGCTAACAAGATGCTACATATGAAAGCAATAAAAAATTTCGCCCTAATACCCTGTAAAAATCTAATCTTCAATTTTATATCCGACTCCCCAAACATTTTGTATAAACTTCGGTTCTTTTGGATTCTCTTCAATTTTATTTCTCAATCTTGCAATATGAACCATTACTGTATTATTACTTTCATAGGCTCTTTCGTTCCAAACGCTCTCATATATTTCTTCAATCGTGAACACACGGTTCCTTGCAACTGCCATTAAGTGTAAAATTTCATATTCAGTTTTCGTAAGATTCATTGTTTCTCCATATAACATTACTGTTCTCGACACTTCATCTATTTCTAAACCTCTAATGTTTATTTTCTTTTCCATTACTTGGGGAGCATTTTGATTGAAATATGTATACCTTCTTAATTGGGCTTTCACTCTTGCTATAAATTCAATTGTACTGAATGGCTTCACAATATAATCATCTGCCCCAGTACTAAATCCAATTACCTTATCTACATCCGATGATTTCGCGCTTAAAAACATAATTGGTAAACTATGTTTCTCTCTAATCCTTCTACAAAGTTCTATACCATCCATTTGAGGCATCATAATATCCAAAATAGCAAGTTGAATACTGTTATTATTTATTATTTCTAAAGCCTCTTCTCCGTTATGAGCACTAAAAACTTTAAAACCTTCTTGTTTTAAATTCACATTAATAAATTGAATAATATCTTTATCGTCATCTACAATTAATATCGAATTTTTTTCCATTTCCAAACCTCTTTTTTGAAATATATTCCACATCTAAGTTTATCATAAATCAAATCTACCATTACACCTTGAATAATCTTTATTTTCAGATTAAATTATATAATAACAAATACATTCTATTTTCATGTGAAAAGGAGCGAAAATATGTTTCCTTTATTAAAAACTGAAAGACTTATTTTAAGAGAACTTACCGAAGAAGATGCACCACGTATACTACAATGCTTTTCTAATACTAATGTACTGCGCTATTATGGTCAAAAACCGTTACAAGATGTTGATCAAGTGAAACAAATCATTCATAACTTTAAGTTGAGTTACAATGCAAGAAGCGGTATAAAATGGGGGATCGAATTAAAAGACAAGAAAGAACTCATCGGTACCATTGGTTTTCACGATTGGTCTTCTGAGCATAAACGAGCCAATATAAGTTATGCCTTTTTGCCTGAACACTGGGGAAAAGGATATGCGACTGAAGCTGTTTCTGAGGTTATATCATACGGTTTCCATACGATTCATTTAAAGCGGATTGGAGCAATTGTATTTCTTGAAAATGAAGCTTCCAATAAAGTACTATTTAAATTAGGTTTTGAAAAAGAAGGCGTTCTAAAAAATTATATGTATCAAGATGATATCCCATATGATACGAATTTTTACGCTTTATTAAAATCAGTTTAATAGAATTTATGTGTAAAAAACCTTACTTTTAAAAAGTAAGGTTTTTTGTATTTATTCATTAGCAATATAAGCATTCTTATAAGTATAAATACCACCAAATTGATGCTTTTCAATTCCTTTTACATAATCCTTTTGTACATATGCTGAGCCAATATGATAAAGCGGCGCCACCGCAGCATCTTCTAATAATACCTGCTCGGCTTCTCGCAACGCTTCCCATCGTTTTTCCGTATCTAGTACAAAATCCGTTTTCGCTTTCTTTATTAATTCATCGTAACGAACATTAGAATAATTCATTTTATTATTCGGATTCCCTGTCGTAAATAACTCTAAATAACTAATTGGGTCTTTATAGTCAGGTCCCCAATTTGCCATAGTTATATCGTAATCACCTATTTGTTCTAACTGTAATTTTTGCTTAAATGGCTGTTGTTTAATTTGTATCGTTAACCCTTGCAAATTCTTCTCTAAATCACCTTTTATATATTCTGCCATACGTATTGCGTTATCTTGTTCGAACGTTAAGAACCCTAGGTTTACTTGTTCTACCCCAAGCTCTTTTTTCGCTTCTTCCCAAAGTTTTTTCGCATTTTGCAAATCATATGAGGAAATATCTCCATTTTCTTTTCTAAAATCTTTACCAGTCACTTCATTTACATGACCAACTGGTACAAGTCCACTTGCAGGTTTTGCTCCGTTATTAATAAAGTGAGCAACGAAATCATCTTTATTTAACGCTAATGAAATAGATTGACGCACCTTTTTATTTGCTAACGCGTTATTTTTTTCATTAAAACGAAGCATAGCAATTCCGGGATCACTCGACATATGTAATTCCTTATTCCCTTTATACTTGTCTACAACTTGCGAATTAATAGGTACTCGATCCAAATCTCCGGCTTCATATAAATTTACAGCTGTCATTGTATCCTTTAGGATATGAAAGTTTATTTCATCTAATTTCACTTTCTTTCGATCCCAATATGTAGTATTTTTCTTTAATTGAAACTCTTGTTCATGCTTCCATTTTTCTAATACAAATGGACCGTTATATATGAGATTACTAGGTTCCAATGCATAATTGTTTCCTTGTTCTTTCAAAAATGATTCATGCTGTGGTAAGTATATAGGTAGTGCTAACAACTGTAAAAAATACGGAACTGGCTGTTCGAGTTCAACTTCTAACGTATAGTTATTTATCGCTTTAACCCCAAGTGCATCAAGAGGCATTGTTCCCTTATTGATCTCTTTCGCATTTTTTACATAAAAGAGCATGGACGCATATTGAGAGGCTGTTTCAGGGTTAATTGCACGTTTCCAAGCAAATATAAAATCATTTGCTGTTACATTATCCCCATTTGACCATTTTGCATCTTTACGCAAGTCAAATGTATATTTCTTACCATCTTCACTTCTTTTAAACGATTTTGCTATGGCTGGAGTAGGCTGATCTTGATCGTTTAATACATATAACCCTTCAAATATATTCTGCATAATGTGTGCTGATGTACCATCTGTTGTTTTCACAGTGTCCAGAGAAGGAATTTCTTCTGATACTGTTACATTTAACACTTGTTTTTTAACCTCTGTGTCACTTTTATCCGCTTTATTATTACAAGCTGTTAATAATAAAGATGTAACAAGTGCCATTACCATTAAATGACTCTTTTTTCGCTTCATGAGTTGTTCTCCTTAAATATAAAATATTATAAAGCGTAATATATTATAGCAGAAATACTAACAGAAAGACGCGACATTCTTTTGAATATTTATTCGTTCAAGAAAAAAACTATCCTTTTAAAAGGATATGGATTACCTTGGAATCTTTTCGATTTTTAACGAAAAAAACATATAAACTAATAGGAGCTTAACTTTTCCTCAATAAAATCGAATTTAATTGTCGCTTCAATACATACTTTCTATTTTATAGCATCTAAATACCACAATACCAAATTAACATTTACGGATATTTTACGAAACTTTCGGAAATTAAGACGAACATTCTGGACTTATCGTTCCGGAATATTTATACTAAGTTACATGAATGGAGGTGTTATAAATTGGGTAGAAGTATTAGTTTTAACAAAGAACACGCGTTAAATAAAGCTATGCATTTATTCTGGGAAAAAGGTTATGATGCTACATATATATCAGATCTTATTGAAACGATGGGTATAAGTCGATCTACTCTCTACGATAGCTTTGGAGATAAGGATGCACTATTTAAACTAGTTTTGGAACATTATAAAAATTATGGCTCTCAAAAGAGAAATTTACTTTTTAGTGGTATAAACACAAAAGCATCACTTAAATCCTTTTTTTATCAACATATTGAAAAATGTTATTCAGGTGAGATTCCAAAAGGTTGTATGATAACTAATTCTTCACTGCTTATTGGACAAATTGACCCTGCCATAGAAGAAATACTCATAAATGATTTTAATGAACTTGAAAAAGTATTTAAGCAAGTTATCGAAGAAGGAAAAAAGAAAGGAGAAATTTCACAAGAGGTTGATACTGAATTAGTTGCATATTCTTTATTAAGTTTAAATCATAGTTTGAATGTAATGTCTAAATATAAAAAAGAGAAAAATTCAGCCTATCATCTAGTAGATAAGACTATTGCAGACCTATAGTCTTTCTTTTTTAATGATTTCGGAATGAACGTTCCAAAAAGAAAGGAATGATAAAATTGACTAAAAAGACAAATTTTCTAATATTTATTTTAGCAATTAGTTGTGGTTCACTTGCTGCAAATATTTATTATGCACAACCAATTGTACAATTCATTGCAAAAGATCTGAACATTTCTTCTGATTTATCTGGATTGCTCACTACTTTTACACAAATTGGGTATGGATTGGGGTTATTTTTTATCGTACCGATGGCTGATTTATTGAAAAGTAAGAAAATAATAGGAATTCTTATCGGGTTAACTATTTTTTCATTAATTGGTACGCTAATTTCGACAAACGGAATTATTTTTTTACTATTAACAACTATAATTGGCATTGGGGCCTGTGCAGCTCAAATGTTAGTTCCACTAACAATGAGAATCGTGCCAATTGAAGAGGCAGGTAAATATGTGGGTAAAGTGATGAGTGGTTTATTGATTGGGATTATGATTGTTCGCCCATTATCTATCGGAATAACAGAGTGGTTTGGCTGGAGAATGGTATTTCTTTTTTCATTAATAACCCTAGTTACCGTATTACTGTTAATTCTAAAATTTTTACCCAACTATAAAGTTATCTCAACTAGTAACATGACATATCCAAATTTAATAACTTCTATGGTAAAGCTACTAATAAATACTTCTCCTTTACAACAAAGAGCTTTTTATCACGCATGTTTATTTGCTGCATTTAGCCTTTATTGGACAGCTATTCCAATTTTATTAAGATCAGAGCCATTACATTTTTCAAATAATGAAATTGCATTATTTGGCTTTGTTGCAATTGCTGGAGCTTTATTAACTCCTACTATTGGTAAAATAGCAGATAAAGGTTATATTTTTACAATGACTAATGTATCATTGGCACTCGTACTATTATCGATCGTACTATTATTCTTTGTTCAAGATCATTCACTATTTAGCATAATTTTAATTCTTATCTCAGGTATCTGCATTGATATTGGTGTAGCAGGAAATTTATTATTAGGTCAAAAAATTATCTTTGGTTTGAATCCCGAGATAAGAAACAGACTTAATGGATTATATATGACTATTTTCTTTTTGGGAGGAGCCTTTGGTTCATGGATTGGAAGTTATACTTACTATAAATTTAATAGTGAAGTAACTTTACTCATTGGAGCTGCTTTACCTTTAATCGCCTTAATAGTTCATTTAATACACAATAATACAATAAGTTTATTAAAAACCAAAAATAAATACATGTCCTAACTATCAATGTACTCTAAAACTAGCGTCAACATCTAATTTTTTGGGTAGTGTTAGCATTATCACTTCTGTTGCAAAGTTTTAAAAAATATAGTGAGGTTTACAAATTAGAAATAGGCTGTGGAGAAGATTCTCTCCACAGCCTAAAAAAGTTATCTTTGTAAACCTCGTTTATAACGACTTGCTTCAAATATAATATGCTCTTCATCTAACGTTTTACATTCACCATTCCAAACGACACGTTTTCCGTTAATAATTACATCGCTTATATCTTTTCCACTAGCAGCATATACAACGTGTGATAACACTTCATCCGCTGGTTGTAAATGCGGCTTATTAGACGGGTCAATCGTAATAAAATCAGCACACTTACCAGCTTCTAGTGACCCTGTTTGTTTCATCCCGATTACTTCCGCAGCTCCTTTTGTCGCAAGAGAAAGAGCTGTTTCAACTGGTAATGCTGTTGCATCTTGGTGAATACCTTTTTGTAATAAAGTCGCTATGCGCATTTCTTCAAACATGTCTAAATTATTGTTAGATGCAACACTATCTGTTGCAATCCCTACTTTTATTCCTGCTTCTAGCATCGCTTTTACATTCGCTATACCAGAACCTAGTTTTAAATTACTATTTGGGTTATGTGCTACTCGAACATCATGTTCTGCTAAAAATGCACGCTCATCATCATTTAATACTACACCGTGTGCAATAACTGTTGGGCGTTTAAACAATCCGCAGCTCGCTGCATATTCTACTGGACGTTTTCCGTACTGTGCTTCAATATCACGTACTTCACGCTCTGTTTCAGAAAGGTGGATATGAACCATTGTTTGATTCTCTACTGCAATACGAGCACACTCTTCTAACAATTCTGTACTACATGTATATGGACTATGTGGTGCAACCATCGTAGTTAACATGCCACTTTCTTTATAATAACGCTTCACATATTTCTCAGCTTCTTCAATCGCTTTCTTTTCATCGTCTTTCGTTCCGAAGCTAAATAAAGTCCTTGAAACAGCAGCTCGCATCCCGCTCCTTGATACCGTTTCCATAATTGCGTCTTGATCTACTCCAATTGGATTAAACATGTCAGAGAATGATGTTGTACCACTTTTCACCATCTCAAGTAATCCTAATTCCGTACTAGCGACCGCAAGCTCTGGAGTAAATTGACTTTCCAGTGGCCAAATTCTCGTCTCCAGCCATGGCTGTAATAACATATCATCTCCAATACCTCTTAGGAGACTCATTACAACGTGTGTATGTGTATTTACAAGCCCTGGTAAAACCCACTTTCCTTTCATGTCAATTACTTCATCTACTTCAAAATCATTTGCAAATTCTCCGCTCTTTACATCTATAATTTGATCATTTTCTACAATGATATATCCATTTTCTATCACTTCGTTTTGTTCATTCATCGTTACAATTGTAGCGTTTACATAAGTTGTTTTCAAAAGTATTTCCCCTTTCAACTCTATGAAGTTCCCTTTAATAAGTTACCACCATTATAGTAACTTATTAAAGATTAAGAGTCAAAAGATAATTTTAATTCTTTCGTTATTTTTCCCTTCAAAATGCTATATTGTTTTTCATTTGTATCTGCAAATGCTTCTTCCCGATTTGACTTTTCATCCATATAATTCAATTTCCCATTGAATTGAGTCTCTGTAAAATCAAATCTCTGCCCATCTATAAAGTTATAAAAGTGCCATACCTCTCTTACTTTTGTCTTTTTAATTTCTCCTCCGTGTATGTCTTGAACGACAAGAGCTGTAACACCACATTGTCCCTTTGCTGGGTTTTCAATTGTCCACTTTGAACTTGTTTCTATTGACCAAGATCTTATTAACGCCTCATATATTTGCTTTTTCTTTACATCATCCATTCTAATCTTCCCCTACTATTAATAGTTTTACACATCATATTTCAAAAGAGGCAGTAAACGACCCTTAAAGACAGTTGATGGTGTCTCTCCTATTAACTGTGCTCCCATTTTCAAGTAATATCCTTTTGCATTCGGATCACTATCAATTGTAAAACTTTTTAATCCTAGTTCATTGGCTTTTTCTATTACATACTCCCAAAGTATTTTCCCGTAACCTTTTCCTTTGTAATGAGGATGAATGTACAAGAAATCGAGAGCTTTATCATTACGTAAAAATGAGAAAAAACCAATCTTCGCATTATCGTTTACTAAAACATATACAAAATTATTTTTTATGTACTCTTCCGTAATTGTTAAATCTTCCTTACAAGCAAGTATGAATTCTTCACTATAATTCCACGTTGCTTTTGAATGTAGTGCGAGTTCACTTAATTCATTTGCTTCACTTAATAATGCTTCTCTTATCTTCATGGTTCTTTTTCCTCACTTTCAATATGTACACTACTAAATTGATTCGGAAAGCACTTCAAAAAAACCTTTAATTTCCATAAATTAGAAATTATTTTTATAAATCTTTATTATAATCAGTACGATTTTCAACAATTTTTTTAAAGAAAAAGAACGCCATCCCTAAAAGTTGGCGTTCTCTTTTTCTAAATTTTAATCTTCAAGCTCACTCATTCGTTTTACTATTTCGTACGATACAAACCTATACAGTTTCTACTACCGCTGCAAGCATTGTTCCATTTTTAGCATAATTCGTATGCCAAGAAAAAGCTTTTTCTAAAATATGAGGAGTTTGTCCACCTCTTGTTTTTGCTTCTTCGTAATAAGCACGTAGTTGATCACGATACATTGGATGTGCGCAATTCTCAATAATAAGTTCCACTCTTTCTCTTGGCGCAAGCCCTCTTAAGTCAGCATACCCCTGTTCAGTGACGATAACATCTACATCATGTTCTGTATGATCTACATGTGAAACGAAAGGAACGATGCTTGAAATGTTCCCACCCTTCGCAATCGATTTAGTAACAAAGATAGCTAGGCGTGCATTTCTTGCAAAATCGCCAGACCCACCAATACCATTCATCATTTTTGTACCTAAAACGTGAGTAGAGTTAACATTTCCGTATATATCTAATTCTAATGCAGTATTAATTGAGATTAATCCAAGGCGACGAATAATTTCAGGATGATTGGAAATCTCTTGTGGACGCATCATTAATTTGTCACGATATTTTTCAAAGTGAGAAAATACTTGTTGCATTTTCTCTTCAGAAAGCGTGATAGAACAACAAGAAGCAAAATTGACTTTTCCAGCATCCATAAGATCAAAAACTGCATCTTGTAAAACCTCGGAATATACTTCTAAATCTTCAAATTCTGAATCTAACATTCCATGCAATACGGCGTTAGCCACTGAACCAATTCCTGATTGTAACGGCGCTAAACGATTTGTTAATCGGCCTACTTTGACTTCTTCTCGAAGGAATTCTATTAAATGCTGTGCCATAATAACAGTTTCTTCATCCGGAGGAACAATTGTCGATGGCGAATCCAATTGATTCGTAAACACAATTCCCTTTACTTTTTCAGGATCAATTGGAATACCGATTGTTCCAATTCGGTCATCCGTTTTCACAAGCGGAATTGGAAGCCTCTCTCCTTGTTTACCTGGTTCATATAGATCATGTAGCCCCTCTAATTGCGCGGATTGAGCCATATTCATTTCAATAATAATAGACTTAGCATTTAAGGAAAACGCTAAGGAATTTCCAATTGAAGTGGTTGGAATAATCATTCCGTCCTCTGTAATCGCAACCGCTTCCAAAATAGCGAAATCTATATCTAGAACGTCAGCACGAAGTAACTCTGCTGTATGAGATAAGTGCTGATCTACAAATAAAAAGTCTCCGTTATTAATTCCTTTTCGCATTGTCGCATCAGCTTGGAAAGGCAATCGTTTCCCTAAAATTCCTGCCTCAGCAAATAATTTGTCTACATCCGAGCCTAAAGAAGCCCCAGTATAAACATTTACTTTAAAAGATTCATCATTCTTAACTCGGTTTACAAGCGCAAATGGGACTGCTTTCACATCACCTGCACGTGTAAACCCACTTAAGCCTAAAGTCATTCCACTTTGAATCCAGGAAGCTGCTTCTTCAGGTGTAACTACCCGATCTTTTAGACGTTGATCTCTGATTCTATCTAAATTGTTCTCCATATGTAATCCCTCTCTCATTGAATATTCATAATTATTTTACACATTAACACTATCAAAATAGGGATTTTAGTATACAATGCCGAAAATTCAGACAGAACAGCAAATCTAGGTTCTAAAGCAGAAAAATTTAGAATCCTAGAAGCTTACGGAAATAACTAGCGTATGATTGACTAACTGGTACCCTCTCACCATTATCCATCGAAAGTACAAAAGTAGAATGGGTATCAGGATAAATCGCTTTAATATGATTAACATTTACAATAAACGAACGGTGACATCTAATAAATGAATCTTTCGGAAGCAAGTATTCGAATTCTTGTAGAGAGTATTTATGTGTTCCTGATAACTCTTCTGAATTCACATACGTCTTTTTATCTTTAGCCTCTAAATACATAACCTTTGAAAAAGGAACCGGAATCCAGCCGTCTGTTGTTTTTAAAGTAACGACTGACTTTCCATCCGTTAAAGCTGGATAAATTGCCGTTACGCACCCTTCAAGCTTTCCATTGTTTGAAAATGGTACAGCCATTCCATGATAAGGAATACCAAAAACATCCCGATTAATAAACTCAGATGTTTTTTGATTCATCACCATCGATTTATGAGCAATCGTTCCTTCCTTTATAGGATCCCCGACACTAATCTTTAAATCAATTCGTTTACTTGGCCGGTAGTAAATATATTCTTTCGTATTCGAAACAGCAATTGAAATTTCATCTGAAAATAATTCACCAACAACATCTAGTAATAAACCTAACGTTCTATCTTCCATTCTATTAACACCTCATTCACTATTATACTACTATTATGAACGAGCATCTGTTGCTTTATAAAAAGTTTGATTTTAAGTTACTTTTAAAATTAGTTTTATTCACTATTACTTCGTTACTACCAAAAACCTCACTTCAGAAAAGTGAGGTTTCCTCTCATACAATATTTCTTTATTTTTTTAAAGACTCTAGTAACTTTTTAACAAAATAAATTGAATTATGCGAAGCAGATACACAATTATCTTCGAACACTTCTATGCCAGACGCTTCTTCTGTATCTGTTATTGATCTCACTGCTAAAAACGGAATCGTATTTGCATAGCAGACGTGGGCTATACTTGCAGTTTCCATATCTACACAAAGTGGATTGTATTTAGAGATTATTTCTGTACGACCACTCTCACTAATAAACGCTTCTCCAGTAACAACTTTTCCAAAATAAACATTTTGAGCGAATTGATTGTTCTCAACCACTTCTCTGCTTAATTCAAGCAGGTTTCTATCCGTTCTAAAATATACACTTTCCATCCAAGGATGATATTCAGTTAATATCCCTTCATCAACATCATGATATGCTATTTCTGTTGAAATTACTGTATCTCCAATTTTCAATACTTTGTCGATTGCTCCTGCAACACCTGTGACAATAATATGCGTTACATTGAATTTATCGATTAATATTTGAGTTGCAATAGCTGCATTAACTTTACATACACCACAATATAAGGCAACAACTTCTACATTCTCATATTTCCCACTGTGAAATGTTAACATCGCAAGATTCATTATTTCCTTATTAGACATTTCTTCAATAAAAGGCGTAATTTCATCTTCTGATGGACCGATAATTCCAAATCTCATACATTCATCTCCTTACTTACACAGAGCTTGCTATCTGTTTAATTATATAGAATAAGA
The DNA here is from genome assembly GCF_022662595.1 of Bacillus cereus group sp. BfR-BA-01524. Lineage (NCBI taxonomy): Bacteria > Bacillati > Bacillota > Bacilli > Caryophanales > Bacillaceae > Bacillus > Bacillus cereus group sp. BfR-BA-01524. The sequence continues at coordinate 92,567 of NZ_JAKUDW010000004.1, forward strand.
TTTATTTTTTATTAAGTAAAGTGAATTTAAGAATTTATTGCCCCTATTTCTGTATAATAAATAATCCCAAACTACAAACAGTTTGGGATTATCTTCCTCATTTATTATGCGCATCTAACCACGAAATTAAATCTTTAAATACTTCATCCTTATTTACTTCATGAAACATTTCATGTCTACCATTTTCATATAAACGTAGTGTCACGTCTTTCACACCACATTTTTTATAGTTTTCATATACTTCTTTTACACCTTTCCCCATATCGCCAACAGGATCACGATCACCAGAGAATATATGTATTGGAAGATTCTTTGGCGTCTTCTTGTATTCTTCTAGTTTATTTACTTCTAATACTCCAGAAAATAATTCTCGGTAAAAACTCGTCGTACAAATGAAACCACATAACGGATCCGCAATATATTTATCAACTTGATTATTATCTGAAGATAACCAATCAAATTTTGTACGATTTGGCTTAAAGTTCGAATTGAAGTTTCCGAAAGATAAAAAGTTTAACATTGGACTTTTCGTTTTTGCCCCGCGCAATTTCATTTCGATTGTTGCTACTTTATGACCAATAGCTCCTAAAAGCCCTGGATTTCCACCTGTTCCTGAAATCAGAAATCCATCGTATAGTTCACCCCTAAGTTGTACAGCACGTCTTGATAAAAAAGAACCCATACTATGTCCAAGTAAAAACAAAGGACTTGACTGCTCTTCTTTTATCCTTTCTGAAACAAAGATAACATCCGATACAACTTGATTCCACCCTATATTTGGTTCAAAATGACCATAATCTTCTTCTTTTTTTACTGTTTTCCCATGTCCTTTATGATCATGCGCATAAACACCATACCCTGCTTCCAATAAAGCATCTACAAATTCTGTATACACCCCTGCATGCTCTGTCATGCCATGTGCAATTTGAATAATTCCTCTCGGATCTCCTTCTGGTAACCATTTACGCAAATAAATTTCCGATCCATCCAATGCCGTAACGAAACTTTCCTGTACATTCATTTCGTCAGCCCCCAAATTTATTATGTATACCTTTAAGAAAAATGAATATCCATTCACTTTTCTTATTTTATATTATATGTAATTGCTTTCATTATGACAAATGATGTATTTTTCAGACTTGCTTTCAAACTAATCTCTTGACGAATCAAAAATAAAATTATATAGTTACTTACATAAAGTAATTATATAATTTTTAGGAGGTTTCTACTATTATGATGCCATCACTATTTTTAGCACATGGTTCGCCTATGCTCGCTATTCAAGATACAGACTATACACGATTTTTAAAAACACTTGGAGAAACATATAAACCGAAAGCAATTGTTATTTTCACTGCTCACTGGGAAAGTGAAGTATTAACGATTTCCTCATCAGATAACGAGTATGAAACAATTTATGATTTTGGAGGTTTCCCCCCTGAGTTATACGAAATCAAATATCGTGCGAAAGGCTCTTCTAGCATTGCATCTATGTTAGAAACAAAATTTAGAAACAAAGGTATTCCAGTCCATCATAATATGACGAGAGGTTTAGATCATGGTTCATGGACACTCCTGCACCGCATGTATCCAGAAGCAAATATTCCTGTCGTGCAAATATCAGTAAATCCATTCCTTTCTGCAAAAGAACAATTTGAAATTGGAGAAGCACTTAAAGGACTCGGACAAGAAGATATTTTAGTAATCGGTAGTGGCGTTACCGTTCATAATTTACGAGCACTGAAATGGAATCAAACTACTCCTGAAAAATGGGCAATTGAATTTGATGATTGGATTATTAAACATATGCAGAATAACGATAAAGATGCATTGTTTAATTGGGAGAATAATGCCCCTCATGCACAATTAGCAGTACCAAGAGCAGAGCATTTTGTTCCTTTGTTTATTGCAATGGGAAGTGGCGAGAATAGCGGTGAAGTCATTCACCGTAGTTATGAGCTTGGTACATTAAGTTATCTCTGTCTTCAATTTTAAAGAAAAGGATGAAGCAATCGTTGCTTCATCCTTTTTCTTTTTCATTCACTTAGTTAACTAACTTCCAAATGTCGTTTCTCTGATACTTCTTCGTTCTTATTATGAAAATAAACCCAAATACACGCAATAAATAATAGTGATGATGTAGAGAGGAAAACATATTGGAAGCCTGCATGCGCTGCAATTTGTCCCCCGAGCACTGGACCAATCATATTTCCTAAAAACTGAAACGACTGATTATATCCAAATATTCGTCCCGTAACATGGGTTGGTGTATGTTGTTTTAGTAGAGTTTGTACGGAAGGCAATAATCCTGCTTGTGCGATACCTAATAAAAATCGAAGAATTAATAGTTGCCAAGCTGAGGTTACAAATGCTTGCGGGATAAAAATAATTCCTGCTGCAAATAACGCTACAACTAACGTTTTTTGAGGACCGATATGATCTGATAATCTTCCTAGTCTTGGTGCTGCCAAAATAACTGCTAATCCTGTCGCTGACATAACTGCTCCCGCAATTGTTTCAATATGTGCAGTATGAGGACCTACTAAATTTTTCACGTACAATGTAACAATGGGTTGAACTGACATATTAGCAAGTTGAATAATAAATGTTGTTACAAATAAACTAATAATTAAATGCTTCGCTGGGACCATCGTCCATACTTTTTTCGGCTGTGTTTTTTTTGCTTGAGCAGAGTGATTTTCTTCATGCAGGAAGAAAAAAACGATGAGAAAGGAAAGGAATAAAAAAGCTCCTGTAACAAGAAAGACATGACGCATTCCAATTAACTCAGACAAATAACCTCCAAGTAACGGGCCAAGTAACGAACCGCTCACACCACCAGTTGAAATTGTAGAAATTGCCCAACCTGAATGTTCTTTCGGAGTTTCTGCTGCAATAAATGTCATCGCCGTTGAAAGGAAACCAGATACTGCTCCCATCAAAAATCTTAGTGCGACTAGTTGATACACATCCGTTACAAACCCCATAAGCGTCATAATAATCGCCATACCGAGGCTAGCACGAATCAGCATCAATTTCCGTCCATGTATATCACCAAGCTTTCCCCATATTGGTGACACGATCGCACCCATTAAAAATGTTATACCAAATGCAAGTCCCGACCACTGTGCAATACTAGAAGTGCCGGTTACTCCTAATTCCTCAATATAAAAAGATAAAAAAGGAATTACTAAACTCATACCGGCTGCAGTGGTAAAACAACCTAGCCAACAAATCATCAAATTTCGTTTCCAGCTGGCCATTTTCACACCTTCTTTCTTTAGATACCCATTCTACACCCTTTCTTGTAAAAAGTTTAGTAATTTGCTTTATATGTAAGATTTACTACAAAACCCGCTATTTTCTAGTAAAAACCACTACATCTCTACATCATTTTCATAATAAAACCAACTCCCCTAAATGAAGTTGGTTAATTATTATCTATCGGTATTAAACGAGCATTACAATTTCTCTCGTAAAACTCAATGGGACCTGCTTGTCCAATAATCGCATATTCATATCCATCTTGCTTCATATTATATAAACAATGATGCAATAATTCTTTTCCTACACCTTTCACACGATTTTGTTTCGCTATGCCCATCGGACCAAACAATCCTTTCTTTCCTCTCACTACATCGTAACAGGCGAAACCAATTATTACTTCCTCCTGCGGTGCAATATAGATAGGTAACTTTTCGTTATATGTCCGAAATCCATAAACAACCGACTGTAACCACCGTTCACCAAATTCATCCGCTACAAATCGTGATAACTTATCAAAATCAGAAGGACTAGCTCTTCTTATATGACAAAATAATGTATTATAAATAGATTTAAAACGATTTAAATCTACCACTAAGTCTCTCGGGACAGCTGTAATACGTAATATATCTTCTTGCATTTGTGTATGTATAAATTCACCAATATCTGTATCTATACGAAATAATGCATACATAATATGTCCTTCATTAATTACTACTTGCTGAAAGCGTTCCATACGTTTCTTCGCTATTTGTAAAATTTCTATCGCTTTATAAGATAGTTTATATTGCCCTATTTTTTTATATTCTTGATTATGTAACTCGAATCGTTTTCGTAACGAAAGTTTTTCTAAAAAATCTGGACCCACTTTATGAAACAAATACATAAATAACTCAGCGCAAACTCCTGTACCTTCTTTACACATACCTATAAACAGATGGACCGGGTGAATTATGTTACACTCACTCTCTTTTGCTGCAATCTCCAATATTTTATGCACACGTTTTGTAAATTGAAATTCCTCCATATGTATTTCCATCCTCTACTAATTTACTAACAAACCGTAACCATAAATAATTGAAACAATTACACCCACTACCAATATACCTGGAAGTAAATTTGCCACCTTGATTTTAATAATACTAAGCAAGTTCAATCCAATAGCAGATATCATAATGCCGCCCGTAGCCGTCATCTCCACTATAAATTGGTTCATTAATTCTTTCGGGACAAAACTATTAATTTGTGTTGCAAAAACTGCAATACCACCTTCATATAAAACAACTGGAATCGCCGAAAATACTACGCCAATTCCTAGAGTTGTCGTTAATATAATAGAAATAAATCCATCGATAATCGCCTTTGTAAATAAAATATCATGATTTCCGCGAATCCCACTGTCAAGTGCACCAAGTATCCCCATCGCGCCAATTGCAAAAATTAAAGTAGCTGTTACAAAACCTTCTGATATGCTACCTTTCCCTTTCGATCCAACTTTATTTTCTAGCCAATCCCCTAAATGTTTTAACTTTTCTTCTAATTGTAACCATTCTCCAATTACCGTACCAATCACTAAACTCAGTATGACAACAAGAAAGTTTTCACTTTTTAATGCCATTTGAAGCCCAAGCACAGTAACCGCTAAACCGATTGCGTGCATTATCGTCCCTTTCATACTTTCTGGAATCCTACTAAATAATTTACCAAGTAAAGTACCAAATATAATACAAATCCCATTTACAACTGCTCCTAATATAACCATTTCTCATTCTTCACCCTTCGAATTCTTTATTTCTATATTTTGGTTTATACATTGATTTACAGGTTATCTATATGTTAACTTAATATTGAGAATATTAACAAATGTTTTCCACTACATAACCCGCTATTTTTTGTAACTTTAATTACCTTTAATAGATTCAGTGTTAATTTAATTGCGGGATAATATTAAAAGGGAAGGTATATATGAAAACTTTACTAAAACGATTTTTGTTAATAGCCTTTTTCATTACACCGATTGTTTTATTAATCAATTACTCTTTTATTTCAAAAGCAAAAGACAAACCCGATTTGCAAAACAAATCTAGTAAAACCGCTTCAAAAAGCGAAAAGAAAATAGAAGACCAAGAAATCACACTCACCTTCTCTGGTGATACAATGTTTGATTGGCAATTACGTCCTATAATCGAAAAGAATGGGGCTGATTACCCATTCCAACATGTAAAAGAAGAAATAAAAAAAGCTGATATTTCTTTTGTGAATTTAGAGTCGGCATTTACAACGAAAGAAAAGAAAGCACCTGGGCAATTGTTTTGGATTAAAAGTGATCCATCTACACTACAAGCTATTAAAAACACTGGATATGACATCGTAAATATTGGGAATAACCACACACTTGATTATGGGCAAGATGGATTATTAGATACGATTTCTCACGTAGAAAAATTAAAGTTCCCTTACATTGGAGCCGGAAAAAATGCGAAAGATGCATATACAGCACGAGAAATGACCGTAAAAGGGAAAAAGTTCAAATTTCTTTCCTTCGTTCGATTTATGCCTGATTCTAATTGGGTAGCTGGTGAGAATAAACCTGGCGTTGCGAATGGCTATGATTTAAATCTTGTAACAAAAACAATTAAAGAACAAAAGAAAGATGCAGACTATTTAATCGTCTATATGCATTGGGGCGTTGAAAAATCAAATCGTCCGGTAGAATACCAAAAGCAATATGTACCTAAAATGGTTGAAGCAGGAGCTAACGCAATTGTCGGAAGCCATCCACATTGGTTACAAGGGTTTGAGTATTATAATAAAGTTCCTATCGCTTACTCATTAGGTAACTTTTTATTCCCGAGTTATGTGAATGGGAAAAGCGCTGAAACTGGCGTATTAACTTTAACTTTTAAAGGAAAGGATGTCCAAATGTCATTCAATCCTTATATCATTCGCAACAACCAAGTTTCCCCTGTAAATGAAGGAGAAAAGAAAAAAGCTCTTCAATATTTACAAACAATTTCAACTGATGTAGAAATTGATGATACAGGGAAAATAAAAAACAAACGAAACTAGACAGCTCAAGATCCATTTCTCCGTAATATACTTTACAGAATAGGTGATAAACATGCTGAAAGAGTTATTAGAAAATATAAACCTCTTAGAAAACATCTATAAAATGTCTATAGCAATCCTGCTTTTATGTTCCTTTTATTCTGTGAGACTATTAAAAAAAATAAAGCGAGAGAGAAATCTTACTCCCTTTGAATTTACAATGTATGTAATTATTCGCATTGCGATAATTTTTTGGTTAGCTAGCTTTATTCTTCTTGAATTTAATGAGTATCTAGTTTAACTATAAAAAAGATAGAACAAGCATTATTTTTCCCCGCTTGTATCTATCTTTTTTATTTGGGTGCTAACTCTTTCCTTCTATTAAATAAGTAAATCAAACAAAACAGGGTTTTTATTAAGCTCCATAAATTGAATATTATTTTCTTTAAAGCGAGTAATTAATTGCTCATAATCTTCTTTATGTTTTAATTCTACGCCGACTAATGCTGGACCATTTTCTTTATTATGTTTCTTAATATACTCAAAGCGCGTAATGTCATCTTCTGGTCCTAATCCTTTATCAAGAAATTCTCTTAGCGCACCTGAACGCTGCGGAAATTCAATGATGAAATAATGCTTTAACCCTTCATAAATGAGAGAACGTTCTTTCATTTCTTGCATTCTATCAATATCATTATTTCCACCACTTAGCGTACATACAACTGTTTTACCTTTTATTTCATCTCTATATAAATCAAGCGCTGCAATAGAGAGTGCACCAGCCGGTTCAGCTACAATCGCATTTTTCTTATACAGTTCTAAAATCGTCGTACAAACTTTCCCCTCTGGTACTAAAATAATATCGTCAATTACATCTTTACAAGTTTCAAATGTTAACTTTCCTACTTTTTTAACAGCTGCCCCATCAACAAAACTATCTATTTTCTCCAATGCTACATTTTCATTTTGAAGAAAAGCCTCTTTCATAGATGCAGCTCCCATTGGCTCTACACCAATAACCTTTGTAGTAGGACTAACACCTTTTACATATGTACCAACTCCTGATGCTAATCCACCACCGCCAATTGCTGTAAAGATATAATCAACTGATTTCTCCATATCATGCATAATTTCAACTGCCACTGTCCCTTGACCTGCAACGACATACGGATCATCAAACGGATGAACAAATGTCATCTTATTTTCTTCACAATAGCGCTGTGCTTCTTGGAAAGAGCTATCGAATGTATCACCAACTAATACAATCTCTGCGAAATCACCACCGAAAAATTGTACTTGTGATACTTTTTGTTTCGGTGTTGTTGTGGGCATAAATATTTTTGACGTAATCTTCAATAAATTACACGTATAAGCAACTCCTTGCGCATGATTACCAGCACTTGCGCAAACAACACCGTTTTGTAATTTTTCTTTCGGTAAGCTTTGAATTAAATTGTACGCACCACGAATTTTGAAAGAGCGAATTAATTGTAAGTCTTCTCGTTTTACATAAACGTCACAATCATATTTCTCAGACAAAACTGTATCACGTTGTAACGGTGTTTTAATAACGATATCTTTCAGGCAATTATGCGCCATTAAGATATCTTCAATTTTCACTCTCTCCTTTACCTTTTGCACCATTATATATCATCCTTATCTCTTTTAAATTGGCTCAATCAAAATGTGGGATTTTCAGAACAGCCCCTGTATTCGCCGATGTTACCATTTGTGCATAACGTCCAAGCCAGCCAGTTTTTACTTTCGGTTCTGGTCGTTTCCATTCTTTTTTACGATTTTCTAATTCTTCATCACTCACTCTTACTTCTAGTAAGCGTTCTTCAACATCAATACATACAATATCCCCTTGTTCAAGAAGTGCAATCGTTCCACCAGCTGCTGCTTCTGGTGAAATATGTCCTACTGAAATTCCACGTGAAGCTCCAGAGAAACGTCCATCCGTTAATAATGCAACCTCAGCACCTAATCCCATTCCAGCAATTGCTGATGTTGGGGCTAACATTTCTGGCATACCAGGGCCACCTCTTGGTCCTTCATAACGAATGACAACTACATCTCCTTTTTTCACTTTCCCAAGCATAATGCCAGCAAGTGCCTCATCTTGTGAATTAAAAATAACGCAAGGCCCTTCAAAACGCTTTACCTCTGTTGCACCGCTTTTAATAACCGCTCCATCTTTAGCAAGATTTCCTTTTAATATACGTAAGCCCCCCTCTTCACTATGAGGGTTTTCGAGAGAGTGAATAACCTCCTTATCTTTAATCTCTGCCTCAGCGATATTTTCTCTTAATGTTTGCCCAGTAGCAGTTATTCGATCAAGATGAAGTACTCCTTCTTTCCGGCTCATCTCTTTCAAAATTGCACTAATCCCGCCCGCACGATCAATATCTTCCATATGCCAATTTGAGGCTGGACTTACTTTACATAAATGAGGTACACGTCTTGAAACTGCATCAATTCGGTTCATATCATAATCTAGTCCTGCCTCTTGTGCGAGTGCTAGCGTATGTAATACTGTATTCGTTGATCCACCCATCGCCATATCAAGTGCAAAAGCATCGTCAATCGCTTCTTCTGTTACAATATCACGCGGCTTAATATCTCTTTCAATTAAAATTTTCAATTTCTCTGCTGCTTGTTTAATTAACTCTTCGCGTCTTGGATCAATTGCTAAAATACTCCCGTTACCAGGAAGAGCTAAACCTAACACTTCACATAAACAATTCATAGAGTTCGCGGTAAACATACCCGAACAAGAGCCACAAGATGGACAGCCATGATCTTCAATATCTTTTAATTCTTCTTCTGAAATTTTCCCAGATTGATAAGCTCCTACTCCTTCAAAAACGGAACTCAGGTCAACAACTTCTCCTTTAGATGTTTTTCCTGCTGCCATCGGGCCGCCTGAAACAAACACAGTCGGAATATTAATACGTAGTGCAGCCATCATCATACCTGGTGTAATTTTGTCACAGTTTGGGATACAAATCATGCCGTCAAACCAGTGTGCATTTACAACCGTTTCTACTGAATCTGCAATAATTTCACGACTCGGAAGAGAATAACGCATACCGATATGTCCCATCGCAATACCATCGTCAACTCCAATTGTATTGAATTCGAATGGTACCATACCTGCCGCGCGAACTGCCTCTTTTACAAGTTTCCCAAACTCGTTCAAGTGTTTATGCCCTGGAATAATTTCAATAAAAGAATTACAAATCGCTATGAAAGGTTTATCAAAATCTTCATCTTTCAAACCAGTTGCTTTTAATAAACTACGATGCGGTGCTTTATCAAAACCTTTTTTAATCATGTCACTTCTCATCTTGTCAAATCCCCTCTTACATATTTTTCATTTATACTCTCTTACTCTATTTCTTTACTAATTCTTTCGGTGCATGAATCCAGCTCATCATTTCACGAAGCTCTGCTCCTACTTTTTCTAACTGATGATTTTGCTCTGCTTTTTTCATTGCATTATACGTCGGACGCCCTGCTTGATTTTCTAAAATCCATTTCTTCGCAAATTCACCTTGCTGAATTTCCGTAAGAACACGCTTCATTTCCTTCTTCGTTTCATCTGTAACAATTCTCGATCCTGTTACATAATCTCCAAACTCTGCCGTATCTGAAATAGAATGGCGCATAGTCGTTAATCCACCTTCGTACATTAAATCGACAATTAGCTTTAATTCATGCAAACATTCAAAGTATGCAATTTCAGGACGATACCCACCTTCCGTTAACGTTTCGAATCCAGCCTTCACAAGTGCAGTTACCCCGCCGCAAAGTACAGCTTGCTCTCCAAATAAGTCCGTTTCGGTTTCTTCTTGGAATGTCGTTTCAATTACCCCCGCACGTGTACACCCTACACCTTTTGCATACGCCAGTGCTACATGTAGCGCTGTTCCCGTCGCATCTTGATGCACTGCGACTAATGCTGGAACACCATTTCCTTCTTGAAATACACGGCGAACGAGATGACCTGGACTTTTTGGCGCGACCATCGCTACATCTACGTAACTTGGCGGATTAATTTGTCCGAAGTGAATGTTAAATCCATGCGAGAAAAGTAACATTTGTCCTTCACGAAGATTCTCTTCTACCTCTGCTTTATACACATGAGCTTGCTGTTCATCTGGCAATAACATTTGTACAACTTGTGCGGTTCGAACCGCTTCTGAAACAGACATTACTTCAAATCCATCAGCTTTCGCTACTTCATACGACTTACCAGGACGAACACCAACTACAACTTCTACACCAGAATCACGTAAATTTTGTGCTTGCGCATGACCTTGTGATCCATAACCAACTACTGCAACAGTTTTTCCTTGTAATAACTCTACATTTGCATCTTTTTCATAATATGTTTTCATATTCCATACACCCCTTATAATTTATTTACTTGCAGAACATCAATTAATTTTTTCAACTGACTAACAAGTAATATCGCTTCATTTTCAGTACAAACTGCTGTGAGTTTCATTTCAGAAACACCACTAGTATCTCTTTCGTTTAAATGTAAAGAAGAAATATAATAACCACGCCGAGCAAAAATCCCACTTATACGTAATAAGACGCTTGGCTCGTTATGAATAACGAGTGAAAAAGTATGACTCATTCTTCCCACCTCTTCATAATCATTTCGTTATTCCCTTTGTTTGGCGGAACCATCGGAAATACGTTTTCACCTTCTTCTACACAAAAATCAACTACGACAGGACCTTCGTGAGCAAATGCTTCTAACATCACTTGTTTTGCCTCGGTTGAATTTGTTGCTCTTAATCCCTTTACTCCATAAGCTTCTGCTACTTTCACAAAATCTGGTGATCCAATTTTTGATTCTGATAAACGATTTTCATAAAACATTTCTTGCCATTGCCTTACCATCCCTAAAAATTTGTTATTTATGATAAATACTTTTACAGGGATGTTATTTTCAGCAATTGTTTGTAGTTCTTGAATGTTCATTTGAAAAGAAGCGTCACCTGCAATACAAATGACAAGTTCTTCTTTTTTAGCTAGCTGAGCACCAATTGCTGCTGGAAAACCAAACCCCATTGTTCCTAATCCTCCAGAGGTAAGGAACGTCCGAGGTTTTCTTGCTTTATAGAAGTGAGCAGCCCACATTTGATGCTGACCTACTTCTGTTGTGACAATCGCTTCACCATTCGTTAATTCACTTACTAAGTTGATCACATGCTGTGGTTTTAACTCAGATTCTTTTTGCTTATAAGAAAGTGGATATTCTTCTTTCCATGTCTTTACTTTCTGAAGCCATTCGTCTGTTTGTGTATAAATAGACATATGTAACAGCATGTGTAACGCTTTTTTTACATCACCAACAATCGGATGTTCTACAGTTACATTTTTATGAAACTCAGAAGAATCAATATCAATATGTACTTTTTTCGAGTTTGGAGAAAAAAGTTCTAATTTTCCTGTTACACGATCATCGAAGCGAACACCTAATGCAAGTAGTAAATCACATTCTGTTACCGCCATATTAGCAGCGTATGTCCCATGCATACCAAGCATCCCTAGAAACAATGGATCATCCGGTGGATATGCACCAAGTCCCATTAAAGTTGAAACGACTGGAATACGGTTCTCCCTTGCGAATTCGAAGAGTTCATCGGATCCACCTGAATGAATGACACCTCCTCCAATATAAAGAAGTGGACGCTTAGATTTTGAAATTGCTTTAGCCACCTCTCTAAGTTTCATGCTGTCTGGTACAAGTTCTGGTTTGTACCCCGGAATATCAACTTCTTCATTAAAGAAACTGGTGACTTTTGCATTTTGAACATCTTTTGGAATATCAATTAATACTGGTCCCGTGCGCCCGCTTTTGGCGATGTAAAAAGCTTCTTGCACAATTCGTGATACATGATTCACATCACGAACCTGGTAATTATGCTTCGTAACAGGTACTGTAATTCCGACAACATCCGCTTCTTGAAATCCATCTTTACCAATTAAAGGCGTTGCAACTTGCCCGGTAATGACAACTAAAGGAATCGAATCCATATAAGCGTCTGCTAAACCCGTAACTAAATTTGTCGCCCCTGGGCCAGAGGTAGCAAAGACTACCCCGACCTTTCCAGAAGCTCTCGCATATCCTTCAGCCGCATGAATGGCAGCTTGTTCATGACGAGTTAAAACATGTTTCAAACCACTTTCGTATAAAGCATCGTATATTGGCAAGATTGCTCCGCCCGGATAGCCGAAAACGGTCGTTACACCTAATCTCTTTAAACATTGAATCACATGCCCAGCGCCTGTCATTTCTTCATACTGTAATTTCTCATACGCTGTATACTGCTGCTTCATTTCCATTAACTCCTCTCCTTATTTACGCTAAGCTTTCCGTCAGCCCGGGAACACGTACTCCTCTTTCTCTCGTTAATTTTTTAAATTCTTCGGTCAATTGTTTCGTTACACTTCCTGGTTTCCCATCTCCAATTTCTCTCGAATCAACTTTTACAACTGGAATTAACTCCGCTGCTGTTCCTGTTAAAAATACTTCATCCGCTACATATACATCATGGCGAGTGAACGGTCTTTCCTCACACGGAATACTCAGTCGCTCACATAGCTCGATAACACTATTTCTCGTAATACCTTCTAATGCTCCTAAATAGGATGGCGGGGTTAATACTTTTCCATCTTTCACAACGAAAACATTATCACCAGAACCTTCACAAACATATCCTTGTTGATTTAACATAAGAGCCTCTAACACTCCTGCTTGCGCCGCTTCAATTTTTACAAGTACGTTATTTAAATAATTCATTGACTTAATACGTGGATCTAACGCGTCTGGTGTATTACGTCTCGATGCAACAGATACAACGCTTAGCCCATTATCATAAAATTCTTGTGGGAATAACTTTAATTGTTCTGCAATGATAATTACGCTCGGCTTCACACAACTTCTCGGATCGAGCCCTAAGTCACCTTTTCCTCTTGAGACAATTAAGCGAATGTAAGCATCAGTATATTCATTTTTTTGAAGTGTATGTAAAACTGCTTCTTCCATTTCTTCTACCGTCATCGGAATTGTTAGTAAAATAGATTTCGCTGATTCATACAATCGTTTCACATGTTCTTTTAAACAAAATACATTTCCTCCGTAACTACGAATCCCTTCAAATACACCGTCCCCGTATAAAAAACCGTGATCATATACTGAAACAACTGCCTTTTCTTTTTCTACAAATTCCCCATTCATGTAAATGTACTGGTTTCCCATCTCACATCGCTCCTCTTTTTTCTCTATTTTTTGCAATCTATTTCTACATCGATTGCTGAGATGAGTATTTTTAACAGAACATTCAGTATATAACCCTTAAAAATATACTCGTCTCAACAATCGATTACTTACATACTTGTAGCAATCCATTGCTGAGACGAGGGAATCGTGGTACCACTCAGCTTCCTTATACTTCTCACGAAATATAAGCTCTGCAAGTCCAATTAGACTTTTGTTTTTCTATCGGGAACAACCCCGCTACTTTTTACTAGTTTTCAAAAGTAGTGCTCCAAGGTGATTTTCAATGAGTGAATTGTTACCACCCTCACAGCCTCGGGGCAGCTCTCTGAAACAATCTTTATCATTTACTCTCCTCTTCTACGCATTCTCTTCTTCTATTTTTAAAAATAAAAACTCTCGCCTCAGCAATCAACTACTACAATTTAGTAGCTTTGATTGCTGAGGCGAGAGTTTCGCGTTACCACTCAGCTTCCTTATACTTCTCACGAAATATAAGCTTTGTAGGTCCAATCAGACCTCCGTCCTTTTACCGGAGACGATGCCGCCGCCCTCTACTCAGTTTCCCTTTCGTAAGCGATGCTCCGAGGTGATCTTCAATGATTCGATTGTT
>NZ_JAKUDW010000005.1:0-105496 GCF_022662595.1 Bacillus cereus group sp. BfR-BA-01524
TGTGAATCAAGCTCAACAACCACAACAGCAGCAATCTTATGTGAATCAAGCTCAACAATCACAAGCTCAGCAACCATACATGAATCAACAACAGCAGCAGCCTTATATGAATTCGCAATATTATATGCCACCACCAACGGCCTATGCTAATCAACAAGGGATGTTTTATCCACCAAAACAACCGTATCCGACGCAGAGTAAACAAAAGCAACAACAGCCAAGTCAGTTTTCTAGTTTTGTTTCTCAATTTAAAACATCAGATGGTAACTATGATGTAAATAAAATGATGAATACAGCTGGACAAATGATGAATGCGATGAATCAGGTGACAGGTATTGTAAAGCAAGTTGGAGGTTTTTTTGGTAAGTAATGTTGAAGGGTTGTCTATGAAAGTATTGTATATGAAATAAAGGACTAGACAAATTTCCTTGTAATAAATGGGTATATATAACAAACGGCTTTCTCTCTTTTCTCATACTGTAAAGTGTAATCAGATTTTTTTAACGAGAGAGGAGAGAAAAAACTATGCATCATTGTCATCCTTGCTTTGGAGGGCATAAGCCTGTAGGACCTATTTGTACAACTGCTCCTGTCGTTCATCCGACGAAACAATGCGTAACACACTCTTTTTCAACAACGGTGGTGCCACACATTTTCCCAACACATACAACACATGTACACCATCAACAAATTAAAAACCAAAACTTCTTCCCACAAACAAATTCAAATGTAAATGTCGTGGACCCAATCGATCCAGGATTTGGTGGCGGATGTGGACCGTGTGGCCATGGCCATCATCATCATCATCACGGACATCAAATTTCTCCATTTGGACCAGGACCGAATGTGTCACCGTTTGGACCAGGACCAAATGTATCACCATTTTTACCAAACAATGTATCGCCAATTGGTCCAAATATCGGACCAAACGTTGGTGGAATATTTAAAAAGTAAATGATATGTTAGAACTAGCGAAATGCTAGTTCTTTTTTTGTAATTGGAGTGTTGATATGAAAGTTATTGCAGTAACAGGATATAAGCCATTTGAACTTGGAATATTTAAAAATGATCATCCAGGGGTGGAGTGTATAAAGAAGGCATTACACCGTAAATTAACCACTTTTGTAGAAGATGGTTTAGAGTGGGTTATAATAAGCGGTCAGTTAGGTGTAGAATTATGGGCTGCTGAAGTTGTTTTTGAAATTCAAATAGAATATCCAGATTTAAAATTAGCGGTATTCACTCCGTTTTTAGAACAAGAAGAAAGTTGGAAAGAAGATAATCGTGAATATTACGAATTTATTCTCTCCCAAGCAGACCATGTTGATAGTATCACGAAAAGGAAGTATGAAAGTCCAGAGCAATTTAAATTAAAAAATCAATTTTTTATTGAAAAAAGTGATGCGCTTTTAGCGGTATACGATGAAGAAAAACCAGGAAGCCCCAAATATATTGTAGAAGCAGCAAAGAAAAAAGGGGAAATAGAAAATTATCACAGTTATTTCATTCTTTTTTCTGATTTACAAGATATAATAGAAGAGGAACAGTGGAATAATGCAGAGTAATATGTAATATAGTACTCGTATATATGATTGACAAAAAGCATTGTTTCTGAAAAAATTTAGTTAATGAAAGTTTTGGTAAAAATTTGAGGTGAAGAAAATGATTTCGGATAAAATTAAATTAACAGCGAAAGATATTTTAGAAAAAGAATTTAAAACAGGTATGAGAGGTTATCAGCAAGAAGAAGTAGACAAGTTTCTTGATATGATCATTAAAGATTATGAAGCTTTCCACAAAGAGTTTGAGCAATTAAAGCAACAAAATGCTCGTTTAAAGCGTGAATTAGAGGAACAAAAACTAGCAGTAACGCAAGTTCCACAACAACCTGTACAAACACCAGTTGCACAACCGGTTTATAACAACACGAATACGGATATTTTAAAACGCTTATCTAACTTAGAAAAAGCTGTATTTGGAAGTAAGTTATACGAATGATGTAAGGTGGGAAAAGGTTTAAGCATTTTACATAGAAAAAAACGTTGCAAAATCTTTTTGTTTCCACTATACTAATGGATGTCATAACGTTTGGGTAATCGCTGCAACGCCAACGTTGTAGAGGAAAGTCCATGCTCGCACGGCCTGAGACGGCTGTAGTGTTCGTGCCTAGCCAATTCATAAGCTAGGGTATTCTGGCTGTAAGGCTGGTTTAACGGCAGGGAAAAAACCTAAGTCCTTTCGGATATGGTTTGACTACCTTTAAAGTGCCACAGTGACGAAGTCCTTGAAGAAATGATAGGAGTGGAACGAGGTAAACCCCACGAGCGAGAAACCCAAATAATGGTAGGGGAATCTTTTCCAAGGAAATGAACGACGGGAAAGGACAGGTTGTATAACCTGTAGATAGATGATTGCCACCGGAGTACGAGGCGTGGGCCGTTTGTAGTACAAAGGAACAGAACATGGCTTACAGAACGTTATGAACCAACTATGAAATAACTCAGCTCTCCTTTGTTAGAGGAGGGCTTTTTATTTGTATGAAGTTATAAAGTATGAGTTAAAATGATTAATGAGAAAATTCTTCGTAAAATGTAATGATTAATAGAACCAATTGCTATTAATTATTGTTTGAATATACATAAGAGGTGAATACAAATGGGAAAAGTTACTTTAATTGCAACAGCGGCAATGGGTATTGAAGCGTTAGTTGCCCGAGAAGTTCGCGATCTTGGTTATGAATGTCAAGTAGAAAACAGCAAAGTAACATTTGAAGCAGATGAAAAGGCGATTTGTCGCACGAATTTATGGTTACGTACTGCAGACCGTGTAAAAATTAAAGTTGGCGAATTTAAAGCAACAACATTTGATGAGCTATTTGAAAAAACGAAAGCATTAAACTGGGGAGATTATATTCCAGAGAATGGCGAATTCCCTGTTATCGGTAAATCTTTAAAATCTGAATTATTCAGTGTTTCGGATTGCCAACGTATTGTTAAAAAGGCTGTCGTTGAAAAATTAAAAACAACATATAAACGTACAACTTGGTTTGAAGAAGATGGTCCGTTATTCCGTATCGAGATTGCAATGCTTAAGGATATTGCAACATTAACAATTGATGCGAGTGGTGTTGGACTTCATAAACGTGGATACCGTATGGATCAAGGGGAAGCTCCGTTAAAAGAAACATTAGCTGCGTCTTTAATTAAATTAACAAACTGGAAGCCAGATCGTCCATTTGTTGATCCATTCTGTGGATCAGGTACAATTCCAATTGAAGCAGCATTAATTGGACAAAACATTGCACCAGGATTTAACCGTGGTTTCGCATCAGATGAGTGGGGCTGGGTAGGTAAACAAAACTGGCGTGAAGCTCGTCAAGAAGCTGAAGATTTAGCGAACTATGATCAACGATTACAAATCATTGGATCAGATATTGATCATCGTATGATTCGAGTTGCTCAAGATAACGCAGACGAAGTAGGCTTAGGCGATTTAATTACATTTAAACAAATGCAAGTAAAAGATTTCACAACAAAAGAGGATTATGGCTACGTTGTAACGAATCCTCCATACGGAGAACGTTTAAGTGAAAAAGCACTCGTTGAACAACTGTATAAAGAAATGGGACAAGTATTCCGCCCATTAGATACATGGTCAGCGTATGTATTAACAAGCTACGAAGCATTTGAGAAGTGTTACGGAAAAGATGCGTCGAAGAAGCGTAAACTGTTTAATGGATTTATCCGTACAGATTACTACCAATACTTCGGAAAACGTCCACCGCGTAATTCATAGTATAAAACTCCTCCAGCGCGCATATACTGGCTATTATGTAATGCGTAAAGGAGGAAGTGATATGGATAGTTTCCAATTATCAATGATTCAAAAAGCTATTCACCGTACGTATGATGAGCTCGGAAAAGAAGTGGATAGTCAAGGTGTAATTGTAGATGAAATACAAAAAGCACAAGAAGAATATTTGTCAGCTCTTTCACATGAAACGGCGATTGATAAACGGTATTTAAAGTCATTAATATAGAAGAAAATTTTCCTTTTTCGAAAGGAAAATTTTTTTTCGTGAATTTCGATGTATTGCAACAGGGGAAAGAGGTTGCACACATATGTGTAGCAGTTGCTATATCTTTTTATAGAAAAACTTTTTGGTTGGAGGCTAAGGATGTTTACTGAGAAGAGATTACCATTTGAAGTAGGAAAACAAGATAATTTTTATGATAAGTTGAATGAGTGGATTGGAGATGTGTTTTACGACATCCTTCCGGAAAAAGGCTTTGAAGAGCGTGATGAACAAATTTTTATGGCGTTTCAGTTAGAACGCGCTTTCCAAGAAAAGAAAGTTATGTTCGCAGAAGCGGGTGTAGGAACAGGGAAAACAATTGTATATCTTCTATATGCAATTTGCTACGCGCGTTATACTGGAAAACCAGCAATTATCGCTTGTGCAGATGAAACGTTAATTGAGCAGCTTGTAAAAGAAGAAGGGGACATTGCTAAATTATCTGAAGCATTAGGTTTATCAGTTGATGTAAGACTTGCGAAATCAATGGATAATTATTTATGTTTACGAAAATTAGAAGATGTTATGAGTGGACGAGCTCCAGAAGTAATTGAAGACCTATATTATGAATTACCACAATTCGTATTCGATCATGGTACGATGCAAAACTTTACTCACTATGGTGATCGAAAAGAATTTCCACTTTTAAATGACGAAGAATGGTCAAGAGTAAACTGGGATTACTTCCAGGATTGCTTTACTTGCGATTCACGTCATCGCTGTGGTCAAACTCTTTCTCGTGAACATTATCGTAAAGCAGCAGATTTAATTATTTGTTCTCAAGATTTCTATATGGATCATATTTGGACGTACGATGCTCGTAAACGTGAAGGGCAAATTCCGTTATTACCTGAAAGTAGCTGCGTTGTATTCGATGAAGGGCATCTTGTAGAATATGCAGCTCAAAAAGCGTTAACGTACCGTTTAAAGCAAACGATGATGGAGCAACTTTTAACGAGATTATTACAAAATGATATTCGTGAAGAGTTTGCACATTTAGTAGAAGAAACAATCTGGCAAACTGAACAATTCTTTGATGTGTTACAAGAAAACAAAAAAGAAATTGCCGGTTCTGATCGTTTAGAAATTACTGTGACAGAAAAAGTAACAGCTGAAGCGAAACGACTTTATGCAAAAATCGGTGAAGTTGGAGATGCATTAGTATTTGAAAGTGAAATGCATACAGTAAACACGTATGATTTAAATATTGTTGATGAGCATTTAGATGTATTAGAACATTCACTTCGTCTGTTCATGCACGAGAAAAATGTAATTACTTGGGGTGAAGAAGGTGATGGTGCCTTCACATTAGTGATTATGCCGCGTGCAGTTGAAGAAGTATTACAAGAGAAAGTGTTCTCGAAGAAAATACCGTATATTTTCTCTTCTGCGACATTATCGAACAATGATTCATTCGCGTTTACAGCTAATAGCCTAGGGGTAAAAGATTACTTATCATTCTCAGTTGCTTCACCGTTTGATTACGAAGAGCAAATGGCAGTAAACTTACTATCGCATACGAAAGAAAATGAATGGGAAAGAAAGTGTCAATATACACTTGAAAATATACAAAAAACAAATGGACGTACACTTGTATTATTCCGTACAACGCAAGAGCTTGCAGCGTTCAAAGAGTATGTAAGTAAAGAGCAAATGTCGGTTCCATTCTTATATGAAGGAGATCAGGAAATTAGTCAGCTCGTTTCTCGTTTCCAAAATGAAGAAGAAACTGTACTTTGTGCGGTTCATTTATGGGAAGGTTTAGATATTCCTGGTTCATCATTATCGCACGTTATTATTTGGTCATTACCATTCCCTCCAAACGACCCTGTGTTTGAAGCGAAACGTAAGCACGTAAATGATCCATTCTGGGATGTAGATGTACCATATATGATTTTACGACTTCGTCAAGGAATTGGGCGTTTAATTCGTACAAGTGAAGATAAGGGTGCTATATCGATTTTCTTATCTGATTCAGAAGATGAGAAAGTAGTTGCAGCTGTGAAAAATGTACTGCCAGTAGAAGGTAAAGAATTATAAGGAGAAAGCTTGGCGCTTGCCAAGCTTTTTTTCTATTATAAAAGGAATTTATGTTTCCGTGTCGAATTAAGTTTGAGGTAGAAAAAGGAGGCTTTTATACGATGACAGTTGCTACATATGAAGTGGAAAAACAATTTTTAACATACGTGAAAAAGATACAGAATTACGGAGAAGCATTAAGTTTAATGTTTTGGGATTTAAGAACAGGTGCACCAAAAAAAGGTGTAGATCAGCGTTCAGAAGTAATTGGTATGCTTTCGTCAGAAGTGTTTGCTATGTCGACTTCAGATGAGATGGGAAACTATTTAACAGAGCTTGAAGCTTTAATACGTGAAGATAAGCTTTCTGAAACGACGACGAAAATGGTTGAAGAGTGTCGGAAAGAATATGATAGAAATAAAAAAATTCCACAAGCTGAATATGAGGCTTATGTGAAATTAGAAGCGAAAGCAGAGAGTGTGTGGGAAGAAGCTCGCGAAAAATCTGATTTCGAAATGTTCCGCCCGTACTTAGAAAAAATTGTTGAATTTAAAAAGAAATTTATTACATATTGGGGTTATGAAACATATAAATACAATACATTATTAGACATGTATGAGCCAGGTATTACAGTAGAAGTTTTAGATCACGTATTTGGTCAACTTCGTGAGCGCATCGTGCCGCTTGTAAAAGAAATCTCTGAGTCTAAAAAAGGATTAAAAACAAGTGCTTTATCGGAACAGTTTTCAAAAGAAAAACAAAAGAACTTTACATTAGAACTATTAAAGCAATTGAATTATGACTTTGAAGCAGGTCGTCTTGATGAAACAGTACATCCTTTCGAAATTACATTAAATAGAGGGGATGTTCGTATTACGACACGCTATGATGAAAAAGATTTCCGTATGGCTGTATTTGGAACAATTCATGAATGTGGTCATGCAGTATATGAACAAAATATTGCAGAACAATTTGAAGGTACACCACTTTGCAGTGGTACATCTATGGGTATTCACGAATCACAATCATTATTCTTTGAGAACTTTATCGGCCGTAATAAATCATTCTGGAAGAAAAATTATGATTTATTAAAAGAGTATAGCGATGGTCAATTTGATGATATGTCAGTCGATGAGTTTTATGATGCAATTAACGAATCGAAGCCGTCATTCATTCGTATAGAAGCAGATGAGCTTACATACCCGCTTCATGTTATGGTGCGTTATGAATTAGAGAAAGAATTATTTGATGGTACATTACAAGTGAAGGACTTACCAGCAGCTTGGAATGATAAGATGGAAGCATATTTAGGAATTCGTCCGGAAAATGATGCGCAAGGTGTATTACAAGATGTTCACTGGGCTGGTGGCTCATTTGGATACTTCCCATCTTATGCGCTTGGTTACATGTATGCAGCGCAATTTAAGCAAAGAATGTTAAAAGATATTCCGAACTTTGATGCATTATTAGAAGAAGGAAACGTAACACCGATTCGTGAATGGTTAACAGAACATATTCACCAATATGGTAAAACGAAAAAGCCACTTGAAATTTTAAAAGATGTAACAGGTGAAGGCTTAAATGCAAACTACTTAGCCGATTATTTAGAAGCGAAATATAAAGAGATTTATGAGTTGTAACAAAAAGAGCTGCTTAATTGCAGCTCTTTTTGTTAAAGGGGATGGGAGAATGGGTTATACATATACAGTAATGAAGCGAGAAGAAGCGGAGGAAATTGCGTATAACTGGCATTATGAAGGGAAATATTCTTTTTATGATATAGAGGCAGATGAAGAAGATTTAGATGAATTTTTACATGGTGAGAGTAGAGGGAATCATACATTTTCTGTGAAGCAAAATGGCATTCTCATTGGTTTTTTTACTGTTTGTAAAATGAATGATGGAACGGTTGATATAGGACTTGGAATGAGACCTGATATAACTGGCAATGGATTTGGTTTACAGTTCGTAAATGCTGGACTAGCTTTTAGTGAAGAAAAATACGGATGCAATTATATAACACTATCAGTAGCGACATTTAATGAGAGAGCAATCAAAGTGTATAAAAGAGCAGGATTTGAGGCAGTTGGAACGTTTATACAGAGAACGAATGGTAGTTGTTTTGAGTTTTTGAAAATGAATTACATGTGTAAAAATGATTAAAAAACAGAGGGATCTTCTGTTTTTTAATTTTGATGTAGAAATATATGATACATATTTTTGTACTTGTTGTAATTGAGGGTTTTGATGTGTATGATTGAATTTTAGTAGCAAATAGCAGGTTTAGTAAGGAAAGGTAGAGGTAGTATGATTACAATTAAAACGAAAAATGAAATAGATTTGATGCATGAATCTGGAAAATTACTTGCTTCATGTCATAAAGAAATTGCGAAAATGATAAAGCCAGGTATAACGACACAAGAAATTAATACGTTTGTTGAAATGTATTTAAAAAAGCATGGTGCCACATCTGAACAGAAAGATTACAATGGGTATCCATATGCGATATGTGCATCTGTAAACGATGAAATGTGTCATGGGTTTCCGGCCGATGTTCCTTTAAATGAAGGAGATATTGTAACCGTTGACATGGTAGTAAACTTAAATGGTGGTCTTTCAGATTCTGCTTGGACGTATATAGTCGGAAATGTTTCTGATGAAGCAGAAAGGTTATTGTTAGTAGCTGAAAAAGCTTTATATAAAGGGATTGATCAGGCAGTAATCGGTAATCATGTAGGAGACATTGGCTATGCAATTGAAAGTTATGTAACAAATGAAGGTTTTTCTGTCGCAAGAGACTTTACGGGACATGGAATTGGTAAAGAGATTCATGAAGAACCAGCAATTTTTCATTTTGGGAAGCAAGGACAAGGGCCTCAGTTACAAGAAGGAATGGTGATTACGATTGAGCCGATTGTCAATGTAGGTATGCGATATTCGAAAGTAGATTTAAATGGATGGACTGCAAGAACGATGGACAGGAAATTATCAGCTCAATACGAGCATACAATTGCGATTACAAAAGATGGACCAGTCATTTTAACGAAGTTGTAATTGGGAATGAAAGAGTTTACAAAACTCGAACGAAAATAGTAGTTTTTAAAAATTCGTACGTGTTTTTTCGATAAATGCTTTTCAAAGTATAAAAAGTGGGTTATAATCCTTCTATAAAATAAATAGTTAGCTACACTCATATAATCGCGGGGATATGGCCTGCAAGTTTCTACCGAAGTACCGTAAATACTTTGACTATGAGTGAGGACGAATATAATTGCTTGTTTAGCATTCTTTTTTTGCGAAACTCCAAAAGCGCGTCTCTCACTTGTAACGAGTGGTGGCGGCTTTTGGAGTTTTTTTATTGCATAAGAGGGGGAACAAACATGAAAGTATTACAAGAAAAGATTTTGAACGAAGGAAAGGTTTTATCTGGTGATGTATTAAAGGTGGATGCATTTTTAAATCACCAAATTGATCCAGTACTTATGCAAGAAATCGGAAAAGAATTTGCCAAACGTTTTAAAGAAGAGAACATTACAAAAATCGTGACGATTGAATCTTCAGGCATTGCACCAGCTGTTATGGCTGCATTAGAGCTTGGTGTAAAAGTAATCTTTGCAAGAAAACGTAAATCGTTAACGTTACAAGATAATATGTACGTTGCAAACGTATATTCATTTACAAAACAAGAAACAAATGAAATTTCATTATCTCGAAATCATATCGATGAAAATGATCGTGTATTAATCATCGATGACTTTTTAGCAAATGGTCAGGCTGCTTTAGGTTTAATGAGTTTAGTAGAGCAAGCAGGAGCGAGTATTGCAGGAATTGGAATTGTTATTGAAAAAGCATTTCAAGATGGAGGAAAGAAGCTTCGTGAACAAGGCGTTCGTGTTGAATCACTAGCAGAAATTGCATCACTTGATAACGGCACAGTTACATTTGTACAGCAAGAAACTGCGGAGGTGAAATAAACGATGAAGCAGCATCCATTTAAAATTGCATCGCTTGGTATGCAGCATATGCTTGCAATGTATGCTGGAGCAATTATCGTTCCGCTTATTGTGGGCGGTGGACTTGGTTTAAATCAAAAAGAGTTAACATATTTAGTCTCAATTGATTTATTAATGTGTGGCGTTGCGACAATTTTACAAGCATTATCAAATCGCTTTTTCGGTATTGGACTTCCCGTTGTACTTGGTTGTACATTTACAGCCGTTGGACCAATGATTGCGATTGGAAAACAATACGGTGTGTCTTCCATTTATGGAGCAATTATTGCTGCTGGATTGTTCGTTGTTATTTTTGCAAAGTTATTCGGGAAACTTGTAAAGCTTTTCCCGCCTGTTGTAACAGGATCTGTTGTTACTGTAATTGGAGTTACACTTGTTCCAGCAGCAATTAATGATATGGCTGGAGGAGTAGGAAGTAAGGATTTCGGTAGTCTTGAAAATTTAGCATTAGCATTTGGTGTGTTACTATTTATCATCATTATGTATCGTTTCTTTGATGGATTTATTCGTTCAATCTCTATTTTACTAGGTCTATTGTTCGGTACAATCGTTGCAGCGTTTATGGGCAAAGTAAGCTTGCAAGCGGTTGGAGAGGCTGATTGGTTCCACGGTATTCAACCATTTTACTTCGGTACACCAACATTTGAATTAACACCAATTATTACGATGATTCTCGTTGCTTGCGTAGGGATTGTAGAAGCAACGGGTGTATACTTTGCATTATCTGATATTTGCAATAAAAAAATCGGTGAAAAAGAATTAACAAAAGGCTATCGCGCAGAAGGGCTAGCGATGGTGTTAGGTGGTATTTTCAACGCATTTCCATATACAACTTACTCTCAAAATGTAGGACTTGTTCAATTAACTGGAGTGAGAAATCGCGTTATTATTTATACTTGCGGTGGTATGTTAATCGTTCTTGGATTTATTCCTAAAATCGCAGCTATTACAACAATCATTCCAAAATCAGTACTTGGCGGGGCGATGTTAGCAATGTTCGGTATGGTTATGGCATATGGTATTAAAATGTTAAGTAGCGTTGATTTTGGTAAACAAGAAAACTTATTAATCGTTGCATGTTCTGTCGGAATCGGGCTTGGTGTTACAGTCGTTCCTACATTATTCTCACAACTTCCAGAAAGTATTCGTATTTTAACAGATAACGGAATTGTGCTGGGAAGTGCGTCAGCAGTACTTTTAAATATCGTATTTAATATGGTGCCGCAGCGTAAAGAGAAAGTAAAAGAAGAGCCGGTGTCTATGCAAAGTGCAGTAAGAGAAGCGTAAAAAGCAAGGTCTCGTTATGAGACCTTGCTTTTCTTTTTAAGGGGCATCATTTTTCCGTAAGTACCAAGACGCCAAATGTACTCAAGTGGCCCGTATTGGTAATGTGAAAGCCACCAGCGGCTAATAAAGATTTGTAACGTGTAGAAACTAATGCAGAATAGTGGTCCAACCCATAGTGGAGCAAGATAATCATTTTTAAACAATAGCCCGAATACAAGTAATGTAACAATTGTATGCGAGATGTAATTTGTTAATGCCATTCGTCCAACGTATTGGAATGGACGTAATAATGTTTGCCATTGTTCTTTTTGTAATAAACGCATGAGCGTGAAAATGTAGAATATGAATAATGTTTTGCCGCTAAACATTATAAAGGCCTGCATATAAATTGGTTCATAAGATGGTTTTGATAAGAAATAACGGACCATGAAGAACCACATTGGCAATGTTAAAATGAACATAATAATTTGCCATTTTTTAAGCTTTGGATCTAACTCTTTCGTACGGCGGAAAATATCCTTTTTACCGGCATATAAACCAAGTAAAAATAGCCCAACTGTTTCTGGTAGCATGAATGCGTTGAGTCCAATTCCATCAGCATAAAATGCATGGAAACGATTTTGTATTTGTGACACCCAGTCTTCAAGTGGCATGATTGGTAAGGATAACCCAAGTTCCTCCTTTGGCATGAAGGCAATACCAATACTAGCAATTAGCATAAGAAACTGAAAAATACTTAATAAAACGATTGCCCATATTAAAATGGTACGAGGTTCTCTCTTATAAAATAAAAATAAGAAAAATCCAGCGATCGCATACGTATGTAAAATGTCTCCGTCCCATAAAAGAACGTAATGTAAGAAACCAAATAGTAATAAAATAAGTAAGCGCCGAACAAATAAAGTTTTTGGACTATCTGTTTTCGCTTCAGCACGAGTCATAAAAATGTAAAAGCCTAGTCCGAATAAAAACGAAAAGATAGTATAAAACTTTGTTTGTATAAACATATCGTAAAATAGACGGATATAGCTATCTAGTCCCTCATAAACTCCTGAAAGATCACGTGAGTCAATCCCGGCGATAACAGGCCAGTTTACAAGAAAAATACCTAGTACGGCTATTCCTCTAATAATATCGATGGAATGTATCCTCTCGCTTTGTGTGAGATTTTGTGTCATTATTTTCCTCCTTGTTAAGTAATTTCCTTTTATTATACAAAATGTAAACGGATGGGTATATAGGTAATTTCCAATTTTTAAAACTGTTAAGATGTGTATTATGAGATATAATAAAAGTGCACAACAAGTTTTAACCTTTTTCAAAACAGGCAGTAAAGCTCCTTCTTATAAGGAGCTTTCTTTATGGAAAGTGTTGATAATGATTCTCTTTAATGATAAAATGTATTCAAAAGTGATAATCATTATCAAAAAAAGGTTGGTGCGTAAGTATGGTATATGCATTAGTAGCAGGTACAGTTGCTGTATATGCAGTTATTGCAAAGTATGTTTTAAATGGAGTAGGAACAGCAAAATGAGTGATATGACATAAAATCCCTTTCATTTGTAAAAAGAATGAAAGGGATTTTTTATTTTTAATGAGAATATGCTGAAAATTTAGTATGATAGTAAAGTGAAACTGTAATCAATGGGTAGGTGTAACTCTCACTGGTTATGAGCTCGCAATTAGCGGGGAAAAGTATATACATCTTGGATAAAGGGGAACAAGGGGATGACAAACATAGTACAGACAAACGGTATGAAAAAACTTGTTTGTTTTTATGAAGAGTGGCAAAAACACGGCGATGCAGAGAATAGCTTAAAGTTGTTTGAAGTAATTCAAAAATATAAACGAGAGCAGCTTATGATAGCGTTTTGCGGTCACTTCTCAGCAGGGAAATCAACGATGATGAATCATCTATATAAAGCGCAGTTGCTACCAACAAGTCCAATTCCGACAAGCGCTAACGTCGTTAAAATTGAAAAGGGATTTGATCGTGTTGTTGTTACGATTAAATCTGGAGAGCAGTACGAATATGACGGTGCATATTCAGCAGAAGAATTAAAGCAAATTTGTAAAGATGGCGATGAGGTAATTGGTGTTCATATTTATCGGAATGATGCACCAATTCCTGAAGGTGTTATGTTAGTTGATACACCAGGGATTGATTCAACAGATGATGCCCATCAACTAGCGACAGAATCAACGCTACATCTAGCAGACGTAATTTTTTATATGATGGATTATAATCACGTCCAATCGGAAGTGAATTTGCAATTTGTTAAAGAATTGAAACAACGTAATAAAACGGTTTATCTCGTTGTAAATCAAATAGATAAACATAAAGAAAATGAATTATCATTTGAGGATTATAAAGATAGTGTGAAACAATCGTTCTCTAACTGGGATATTGAAGTAGATGGAGTTTATTATACGTCATTACGAATGATGAACCATCCACATAATGAAATTGGAAGTTTAGAAACATTAATTACTTCTATTATGAAAGAAAAAGAGCAGTATGTAAGAGAGGGAATGGAGCGAGAAACAGAATATTTAATGGGAGAACATTTCTCGTTTATTGTTTCTGAAAATGAAAAAGCTCTTTTGACATATGAGGAAGAGTTAGCATCACCGCTTTCGATTTCAGAAATAGTTGAAAAGAAAGAAGAGCTAACGGAAACTAAACATCGCGAGGCTAGTAAAGAATCTCATGTGAGAAACGAATTTATAAAAGGTTTACAAGCTATATTAGATAACGCGTATTTAATGCCATTTGAAATGAGAGAATTGGCAAATGCATATTTAGAAACGAAATTAACAAAGTTTAAAGTTGGTTTGCTATTTGCGAAAGGAAAGACGGAGCAAGAAAAACAAAGACGTGTAGAGGCGTTTTATTCTGCCCTTCAAAAGACTGTTGAAACGCAACTTGATTTTCATGTGAAAGAATTTATTGTAGCCTTCTTAAAAGAAGAAGGATTGTTCACGGAGGAAATTGGGAAAGACATATATGCTTTAGAAATTGCTTTTGGACCAGAAATGTTAGCTGAAGTCATTAAACAAGGTGCAGGTTTCACAGGTGATTACTTACTTCTTTATACAGCGGATGTAGCGAATGAACTGAAGAAACGTTATTTTACAAAAGCACAGCAAATTTTTGATAAAAGTGCAGTCGTTTTAAAGCAAAAAGTGAAGGAAGCAGTTGCTCGTATGGAAGAAGAGATTGAAAAATATACGATGTTGCAAACGGCAAAAGAGACGGAATTACAATACAGTAACAATTTAGAGACATATGAAAGTTATTTACAAAATGTTTGGCACGAGCGTGTTGCTACACCAGAAGGATTGCAAATAGAGGAGATATTGCAACGTGAAAAACAAATTGTTAGTGAGAAATTCACACTACAAGAGCAGGAAATGGTAAATGATAACGTAGCGGCTCATGAAGAAGAGATAAAAGGAACGGCAGCTTTAAATATTCAGCGTATATTAGAGAAAGTGAAGAAAGCTGAAATGATATTAGAGCCATTGCCAGCGCTGAAACATGTACAGCAAGAGGTGATAGAAAAAAGGCGTCGTGTGGAAACGAAACAATTTACAGTAGCGTTATTCGGAGCTTTTAGTGCTGGGAAATCATCATTTGCCAATGCCTTACTTGGTGAGAAGGTACTTCCTGTATCACCAAATCCGACGACGGCAACGATTAATCAAATTTTGCCGGTTACAGTGGAAAAACCACACGGAACAGTAATGGTTCAATTCAAATCAAAGCAAGCTCTATTAGAAGATATGAAAGCTGTTTATAAGCTGTTTCATTATGAGATTACTACGTTAGATGAGGCGTTAGCACAAATTGATAAAGTTATGAAATATCCTTCACCGACTGGGAAGCAAAAAACAACATTTAGCTTCTTACGAGCGGTACAAAAAGGGTATGATGCAGTTTCTACTTATTTAGGAGAACAAGTACAAGTCACATTAGAAGAGTTCTCTGATTATGTAGCGAATGAAGAAAAATCATGCTTCGTTGAGTATATGGAGCTTTATTATGATTGTGCTTTAACAAGGCAGGGAGTAGCGCTTGTAGACACACCTGGAGCGGATTCTATTAATGCTCGCCATACGGATGTTGCATTCCAGTATATTAAAAACGCAGATGCTATTTTATTTGTAACATATTATAACCATGTATTCTCTCGTGCTGATCGTGAATTTTTAATTCAGCTTGGTCGTGTAAAGGATACTTTTGTCCTTGATAAAATGTTCTTCTTAATTAATGCGGCGGATTTAGCAGAGTCTGAAGAAGAACTTGAAATGGTAAAAGGTTATATCGCAGATCAGCTACTGCAATACGGTATTAGAAATCCGCGTTTATTTGCAATTTCAAGTTTATGTGCGCTTGAAGAGAAACAAGGAAAGAATGTTGAAAAAGAGAAGTATGGTATTTTACAAAACTCTGGAATTACTAAGTTTGAGGAATCATTTACGTCCTTTATGATGAGAGATTTAATGCTTGTTTCTGTGCATGCTCTATACGGTGCGTTGCAAGGGGCAGATCAGCTTTTAGTAAACATGATAAATGGTGCAAAGCAGGGGAATGAAGAGAAAGAGAAGCAAACGAAAAAATATGAAGCAGAGCGTGATCAACTACTTCATATTATTTCATCATATAGTGTACTTGCTGAAGAACAGGCGATGCAAAATGAAGTGAAAGAGTTGCTTTATTACGTGCAACAGCGTCTATTCCTACGTTATAACGATGTGTTTACTGAATTTATTAATCCGGCGTCACTTCGAACGGATGGAAATGTGAAAACACAATTGCAACAGTGTGTTATGGAATTAGTAGCATTTATTCAGCATGATTTATTACAAGAAATGCGTGCGACATCATTACGTCTTGAAAAATGGATAGACGAAGCGATGAAGCGTGCAAAGGACGAAATTGTAGTGAACTGTAAAGTAGAAAATCAATCAATTTCTATGAATGGAACAGTGGAGTATGAATATAAAGATATTACACATAAAGAACCGTTCCCTTCAGTTGAAATAAAAGATTTCAAAAAAGCACTGGCACAATTTAAAAATGAGAAAAGCTTTTTTGAAAAGAATGACAAAGCTTTTATGCAAGAAGACGCTAAATCTGTATTAGAACCGCTCGTATCAAACTATGTAGCCGATGAAAAAGATTTATTTGTTCATCATTATAAGCAAGAATGGGATATGAAGTGGAACTTATTCCAAAAAGTGATGCAACAAGATGTGATGAACTATTATGAAAGTATATTGTTTGCATTGGCTGAAACGATCGATGTATCTCTATATGAACAAAGTAAAGAACAATTGCAAAAGCAGTTAGTAGAGATTGAAAAAGAAATTTATGTTATATAGTCGTTATGAGAAAAAGATTCGTTCAATTTTCTTTTGCAGTACAGTATCTAAAGATTTGACAAATCCAGCAAATTCATCGGTAGAAATCATATGAGTAAGAACGAGTCGTCTGCCATCTGGTGTTTCACCGCATAAGACGAATGAAGAAAATTCATATGTTTTGTTTTCTACTACTAATTTTGGGTAGGAATACGTGTCGCTTTTCTTCTTCTTTCCATCAATAGAGATGACGTTGCATTTTTTCTCATTGTTGTCCATGGGGAATCCCTCCTTTCTATTATTTATGGTAGACAAGGAGGGTTTAGAACAATAGAGATGGGGGGATTTTTTATGTCTTTTGTAATAGAACGTATTTTAAAAGAGGCTATACCGAAGTCTTTATTGCTACTTGCTGATCCAAGTGAACGGCAAATAGCTACATATGTACAAAGAGGGTTAACATACGTAGCAAAGCAAGGGGACAGCGTCATCGGTGTGTATGTTCTTTTGGAAACAAGGCCGAAGACGATGGAAATCATGAATATTGCGGTTGTAGAACATATGCAAGGAAAAGGTATTGGAAAGAAGCTATTAAAGCATGCTGTAGAAACAGCTAAGGAATATGGTATGTCCAAAATTGAAATTGGTACAGGTAATTCTAGTGTTTCACAACTTGCTTTATATCAAAAATGTGGATTTCGTATTTTTTCTATTGATTTTGATTACTTTTCAAAGCATTATGAAGAAGAGATTATTGAAAATGGGATTGTATGTCGTGATATGATTCGGCTTGCAATGGAATTGAATTAGAACGTATAACTTATTTAGGGGGAAGAGAAGATGGAAGTACATAAAGCAATTACAGCACATTCTCGTAAACAAAATGAAAGTGTAAAAGCATGTTTACAATTAGATGCGCAGCGTGAAGCAGCTATTGAAGCAGCCGTATCTCTTGCGTCAAATGGGAAAGAATTTTCGGTTGATGTCATTAATGTTGTAACAAAGCAAATTAATGATCTTGCAAAAAATGGTGTTACCTTGCAGCGTAAATATGTTACAGAAGAAATGGTTATGGAGTATGTAAGTCGTTTACAAGAGAAAGAAGGTCGTTAAAGATGATAGTTACAGTCGAATGGTTACGTGAGCATATAGAAGATGAGAACGTCCGTGTAATCGATTGTCGTTTTGATTTAGCGAAGCCTAATTGGGGTAGAGAAAAGTATAAAGAAGAACATATTCCTCATGCGTTATATTTTGATTTGAATTTAGATTTATCAAGTCCTATAGCAGAACATGGTGGCCGCCATCCGTTGCCAAGCATTGAAGAGTTTGCGGACAAGCTTTCGGAGGTTGGTATTGATGAACATACGACAGTAATTGCGTACGACAGTCAAGCTGGTGCAAATGCTGCTCGTTTATGGTGGTTATGTAACTATGTAGGACATGAGAAAGTATATATATTAGATGGTGGTTTCCCGGTTTGGAAAGAGAATGGACTACCGACAACAACGGAAATTCCTGTTGTTATACGAAAAACATTCAAAACAAACATACAAGATCATATGCTTGTATCGATGGAAACAGTAAGAGAGAATATCCAGGCAGGTGCAGATGTTACGTTAATTGATTCAAGAGAGCCAAAACGTTATGCTGGTGTAGAGGAACTTGTCGATCATAAAGCAGGACATATTCCGACAGCAGTAAATTATTTTTGGAAGGATGGAATGTTGCAATCAGGACAATTTCAGAATGAAGCTGAGCAACAAGAACGATTCAAAAACCTGTCGAAAGATAAGGAAACCATTGTATATTGTGGTTCTGGTGTTACGGCATGTCCAAATATCGTTGCATTAAAATTGGCTGGATTCCAAAATGTTAAATTGTATGCAGGTAGCTGGAGTGATTGGATTTCTTATCCAGAAAATCAAATTGCAAAAGAAGAAGATTAATCACTTGCATGCAAAAATAATTTGTATTAAAATAAGGTCACAAGCAAGAGATTGCTCGAAAAACTTTGTATTTTACACATTAGAAACAATGTGATAATATAACGACAAGTAAATAATACATCCTGCGGTGTGCGTAACTTATTTATGTCTAAAACCGATGTTAGTTATACGGAAGCTCAATATTTAGCGACCATCATCAAGCCTTCCTTGTGGAGGAAGATGTACGGTAACTGTGAGGGCATCCACCTGCGAGTAGCGGGTTTTTGGACATTTACGAGGAGCGGCACGTGCGGGGGTCTTATTTCAACTAACCTTATATAAAATTCCTACGGTGTACGTAGCTTATGCATGTCTTAAACCAATAAGTTTAATATGGAAGTTCAATATTTAAATGTAGCTAACATGCCATCTTTTTAAGAAGGAAGTTACAAACATTTGTGAGAGCATCCACCTGTGAGAGCAGGTTTATGGACATCTAGAGAGAACGGCATATGTGGGGCTATATAAAAACCTTACGTTTTATACGTAAGGTTTTTTTGTTGCATAGATATATCAATATTATCTTGATTCACCTGTGAAGTTTCCGTAATAAATGTAGCACTTTCTGTCTTCATCAATCTCTCTTGAATCCAAGGAGAATTCCATAGACATGCCGTCTCGCTGAATATATATAATATCTGAATGAAGAGATGGTAAAATTTCTTCGTAGTTCCATACATCTTGACTATCTACTATGTTTGAACTCGTTTCACTTAGTTCTCTAATTTCAAAACCGATGTAGGAGTATGTAGGGTCTGAAGGGTCATTTGCGAAAACTTCTTTTTGAATATAAATAACTGCTGTTCCGTCTGGATCAACCGAAGTTGCAGTAACAACATAAGTATTTTTCTCTTTAATAAAATATTCACAAGTCATGCGTGCGATAATTTCAGAATTAGAAATATTTGCGTAGTTCCATAAAGCAGGATACCCTTTTGTTTCATCATTAAGTCGATATTCTAAGCGCATTTAATCCCTCTTCTTCCTTTTTCTTCTACTTTATCATGCCGTCTTATATAATAGAAATATAATTTAAAAAGGGGAGTGCGAAGGTGACAAAAACGAAATGGCTAGTAGGTGGTGTCGTAACATCTTTAATGACTGGCACTTTATTTGGCTGCGCACAAGATCTTCCCCCAAAACCGAATGATAATAGTTGTTCTGATTGGGATTGGGATGATGAACTTGGGGTATGGCAGTGTGATGATAGTAGTTCAGGTTATCGTGGGCATTATTTCTATGGTGGGCGATACTATCAAAATAAGTCCACCTTTAAAAATTCATCGGCGTTTAAATCGTATCAATCGTCTGCTGAATTTAAAGGTGGAATTGGAAGCGGTTCAAAGGGAGGATTTGGGGGCTAAAATATGTCGCAATACATAAGAAATCGAAAAGAGTTTTATTTGAAACATCCGAATTTTTGGTCGGATTTATATGAATGTGAGTATAGTTTGTTTCATGTTTTTTCTATAACAAATCAGACTTTGGAACAATTGCAATTAGCTACGGAACGAATGGGGAAAATATTTTTTAAGACTGCTAGACTTTTACGTAATTTAAGTGACGAACAGCTTCTTGAGCTTGGTTTTCCTCCTGCGAGCTTATCATTCATTAGAATGAAAGAATTATATCCTGAATCTGTTATTTCACGATTTGATTTCGTTATAACGGACGATAACCAAATTAAAATGCTTGAGTTTAATAGTGATACACCAACTTTTATTATGGAATGCTTTCAAATGAATGGAAAAGTTTGTGAAAACCTAGGATATGATGATCCAAACTCGGATCAAGAACGATTACTATCTTCTGGTGTTACGAAAGCCGTAATGGAAGCGACAAAGGGATTAGACAATCCAAATGTTGTTTTTACAGCACATCATGAACATATTGAGGATTGGAATACGACTAAGTATTTGAGTCAGTTATGCCATGTTGAAAATAAAGTAGTGCCAATGTCAGAACTTAGAATTACGAAAGATGCTCTAGTCGATAAAGATGGGGCGAGGATTGATGTTTTATATCGCCAAACATATCCGATAGAAGATTTAATTGAGGATCAAGATCCTGAAACAGGAGATTTGGTAGGTGTGGAACTGTTACAACTTGTAAAAGCCGGAAAGCTTTTTATAATAAATCCTTTGTCAGCATTTTTACTTCAGCCAAAATCAATTCAGTGTCTTATTTGGGGGTTAGCAGAAGAAGAGGCCTTTTATACAAATGAGGAACAACAGTGGATTAAAGAATATATGTTACCTACATATTTAGAACCAGATTTATTTTTAGGCAAAGGTTCTTTCGTTCAAAAACCTTCATTTGGGAGAGAAGGAGATACAATTACGATTCGCGATAAAGACGAAAATATTATGCTTCAAAATGCACACCAAACGTATAAAGCGTCACTGCCGATATTTCAAAAGTATATAGAACTTCCAGTCGTATCCTTGGAAACAGAAAAAGGGATGGAGAAACTGTCGTATGTGTTTGGCTCGTTTTTAATTGCTGGAAAAGCGAGTAGTATCGGTATTCGCGCGGGAGAAAAGATTACAGGAAATGAATCGTACTATTTACCGGTAGGTATAAAAAGGAGGGGGAAAAAATGATTAATTTTTTATTATATCTAGCAGTAACACTCGGCCTTTTATGTATTGGTCTGTTCTTGATGGAAGTGACAACGAAAGTTAAGGAATTTAAGTTAATGGCTCAAGGGAATAAGGCGGTAAGCTATGTGCTTGGAGGACGATTACTTGGGTTAGCTATTGTTTTATATTCGACAGCAGCTAATTCAATTTCACTTCTTGATATGATTTCGTGGGGAGCAGTTGGGATTTTGGCTCAAATTATCGTCTTTTATTTAGCTGAGTGGCTTACACCACGCTTTAATATAAACAAAAGTCTCGAAGAAGATAATCAAGCAGTCGGTCTTTTTCTTATGTTTTTATCGCTTTCAATTGGGATTGTAATCGCTGGTTGTATAACTTATTAAAAACTTTACGTTTAAACGTAAAGTTTTTTATTTTATCCCGTTATTTGCCGGGCAGCCCGATTGGTGAGGGCTAATAATCAGTGGGGGATGAACAAAACCCCCACTGATTAAAGTTTCACTTTATATACGTTAGTTTGCCATACCTTTTGAAAAAATTGTAGGCTACTGTTGACATCTAATTTAAATAAGAGTAACATTTTCAATGTAATGAAAATAAGTCTCTGTTAGGTGAGGCTCCTGTATAGAGAAATGCTACTGCCCAAAAATGTCGAGAGACGCCAATGGGTCAACAGGAATGATCGAATTAAGGTTTTTCTTAACGTAGCTGGTAATGTACCTATGCTATACAGTGCTAAAACTCGGCGAGGGAGAGGTCCGTAGATTTCTAATTATATTAGAAATCGTTTATTTGTGTATGTAATGGCCACTACTCTCTTAAGGGTAGGGGTCTTTTTTGTTACCAAGCTATGAGTAATATCATAGTATAAAATATAAAATTAAACGAGGAGGTGAGGAGCATGTCAAATTCTGACTCGGTTCCGTTACCCATATACTTCAAATCAAAAATATATGATGTAGGCAGGAAACGATTTGTTCCTCCCTCTATATTTATCACAATGTAGCGTTTATAAAGCGCTAGACACTTTCACAGTAAAGTGGATAAATTGAGAAACAAAGCGTTTCTTCCTATGTTGTAAAGGAGGAGACGATAATATGTTATATGCAAACAAAACTGTGGGTAACACGTCATATAAACTAAATAAAAAATCAATAAAAGAACAAACAATGCTCCAAAAAAATAAAGATTTATTAATTGAAATTGCAACAAGAGATGTAAAATCTGTATTTGCATATTTTAAAACAACAAGAGACGGACTATCAATGAAAGAGGCGCAAAAACGTATTCAAGTATATGGCCGAAACGAACTAACTTCAAAAAGAGCAATTCTTGCAGAAGTAATGATGAAGCTTGGTGGCATGATTCCAGGTTTTTCAAAACAACGTGTGTGTGATGAATTACAACGTGAAACGATTACTGTATCTAGAGTAGAATGTTCTAGTAGTATAGGGCTAAATAGTGAACTGAAAATGATGGAGATACCAGTGCAAGAACTTGTACCTGGAGATATGATTTTTCTTTCGGCTGGAGATGCTGTGCCAGCTGATGTACGTATTATTTATGCAGATGATTTATTAGTGAATGAGTCTGTGTTAACGGGAAACGAAGCGAGTATAGAGAAGTTTGAAAGCTGCTATCACCTTGAACGTAAACGATTTATTCCATTAAAACGGATGAAAGATTATAATCCACTTGAGCTTGAAAATGTATGTTTTAAAGGTTCGCATATTGTTAGTGGAAATGCAAAGGCTGTCGTTGTTTCTACTGGGAAAAATACGTATTCAGGCATATTGCATACTTGTTGTAGTAGGATGTCTTAATGTGTTAATGGTGCTAAATATACAAAAACCATGTATAATAGACAAAGTTGAGCAAAAACGTAGAATGGTAATCTATTTATATAACCTTACGTGATAACGTGAGGTTATTATTTTTTTAATAGGAGAGGAATTATGAAAAAAGTATTATTAGTTGATGGTATGGCACTATTATTTCGTGCTTTTTACGCAACAAGTGTCTACGGACAATTTATGAAACGACAAGATGGAACCCCTACGAACGGGATTCATGGTTATATGAAACACTTGTTAACAGCTACGCAAGCGATCGAACCAACACATATCGTTACATGCTGGGATATGGGAAGTACGACATTTAGAACAGAATCGTTCTCGAATTATAAAGCAAATCGTGCAGCGCCACCAGAAGAATTAATTCCTCAATTTGATTTAGTGCAAGAAATGACTGCGAAATTATCCATTCCAGTTATCGGTATGAAAGGCTACGAAGCCGATGATTGTATCGGTACGCTTGCAAAACAATATTGCAATGAAGCTGAAGTTTATATTTTAACTGGTGATACAGATTTACTTCAACTTGTTGATAAGAACGTTACAGTTATGCTTCTGCGTAAAGGAATTGGAAATTACGAATATTACACACCGGAGAAAATCATGGAAGAAAAAGGTGTAGAGCCGTGGCAAATCGTCCATGCAAAAGCTTTCATGGGAGATACAAGTGATAATTATCCAGGTGTAAAAGGTATCGGTGAAAAAACAGCGTATAAGCTTATTCAAGAGCACGGAACAGTATCCGCTGTACTAGAAAATGTAGAATTATTAACAAAAGCGCAGCGTACGAAGATTGAAAGTGATTTAGAGAACTTAAATATTTCGTTGCAATTAGCACAAATTCACTGTGAAGTTCCAATTTCATGTTCACTAGAAGAGGGATTACACACAATGGATGAAGAAAAACTTAGATTTGTTTGTGAAGAAATGAATTGGGGAAGACCTGAAATATTAATAAATATGCTATAAATAGTTTGGAAAGAGGGATGTTGCATAAGTCGAAATTTGACTTGGTGACTCCTTCTTTTTGTTTTTGTAAACAGTATTATAGTAAATAAAATTATGTCGAACTCAATTTTAAATATATAAATGTTTCGACAAGATATAATGATAAAAGTTGAGGGGAATAGTAACTTTTATAATGAAGTGAATTAATTTCAACATAGTTTTAGAGAGTCTTTATTTCGTGTTCACAAAGTTGTCAGAAAATAAACGGAATTTTCATATGAAGTTCAAATAGAATTCACAACAATCAATTATTATAAGGACACACAGATAATTCTTTATCTTTTATATAAACCATCCCCCAAGGAGGACAATGAAAATGAGAAAAAAAGTGAGAAAATCTTTTAAACAATTATTAATTGAAAATAAACAATCACTATTAAATAATAAAGAAAATATGAAAGAAATTGAAGAGAGAATTGAGAAACGACATGTAGCATATAGTGGTGCCAGTAATTAAATAAAATAAAAAAGATAGCCTATGCAGGCTATCTTTTTTATTTTATATTGAAAAAACGCTATTCATCTCTTTAATTTATGTAAATATGCAAGATATTTTTATAGTGTTTTTCTATCAATATTACTCATTTTTCGAGGTTGAAATTGGTATATACCAATTTTTGAGATTCGCTATTCATAATATTACAAAAAATGTTACAATACACTCAAATTTATACTATAAAATCATTTTAATATGAAAAATTGGAATGAAAAGAAAGGAGAGGAATATGAATAAAGATGTCGCTTTGAAATGATTATTATCATTTCATTAGGAGTTGATGTAAAAAGATGAAGAGATACGAAGAATTGGATTCTATAAGAGGGATTTCTTCATTAATAGTAATGATCGGTCATCATTTAATGATTTTTTCAGCATTTCAAAATTACAGTTATGAAGATAATAAACCATTTGTTGTGTATCTATTAAAAGAAACGCCTGCTCGTCTTATTTTTAGTAGTGGTAACGAATCTGTTATTATCTTTTTTGTTTTGAGCGGATTTGTTTTGTATGAATCCATTCAAAAAACCTATAGTAGCTATGGGTCATACCTTTTAAAACGTATATGCAGAATATATATTCCCTATATTGTGGCAATAATTATAGCTATTATATGCCAGGCTACAATTAGTGAATATGGTATTTCTTATTTAAGTGAATGGTTTAATCGCTCATGGACGATTGAAAGTTCTCCAAGCTTAATAGCGCAACATATTTTATTGGTTGGGAAATATAATACAGATGCATATAACGGTGTGATTTGGTCACTTGTCCATGAAATGCGAATATCAATAATTTTTCCGTTAATTTTGATGATTTGTTTACGAAAAACGTTAAGGCGTTCATTACTATTATTGTTTAGTTTTAGTATATGTTCTATCGTAATATTATTTTTGTTTCGCTCGGGCTTAACGTTAACGAGCTATGCGTTAACGTTGCATTACACGGTGCTGTTTTTACTAGGAGCACTAGTTGCGAAGTATAAAAATAATTTAATAGTTTTTTATAGTAATTGTACTAAAAACACGAAAATTGCATGGTTTTTATTTGCGATTTTACTTTTTATGTATGAAGGACTTATTGGAGAAATTAAAGTGCTCAATAATTTTATATTTCGAGACTACGTAGTGGCGATAAGTGCATGTCTATTTGTTATATTAAGCTTGTCAATATCAACTTTGTCGTCCTTGCTACGTAATAAATACTTGTTATATTTGGGGAAGATTTCTTACAGTCTTTATTTATATCATATTATATCGTTATTTTCCCTTGTATACATGCTCCATGAAATATTACCGTTGCCTATTATTTTAATTTTCTCGCTTATTTTTTCGTTTATATTTGCAATGCTTTCGTATATATATGTAGAAAAATTTGCATTCAGAGTCGGAAAGTATGTAACAAAAAAAGTGGATAGAAAGGAGAAAGGGTTATCTGTAAAGAGTGACTTGCAGGATGTTATTCAGAAAAGGGCGGTGAAATAATTGAAGCAAGAAATGAGTATAAAAGATTTTCAACAATTATTGAAAAGAAGATTCGTAACGATTATTTTAACGATGTGTTGTTTAACCGCTTCTTTAGTTCTTATCTCTATGTATGTTTTAAAGCCGTCATATCAATATTCAACGCAAATTCTTGTTGGGAATTTAGATGAGTTTAATAAGGAAAATTCAACAAATAAAACACAAGAAAATAAGCAACTAGTAACATCGTATGTCGATATTTTAAAAAGCCCATTAATTATTTCAACAGTCAAAAAAACTTTGAAATTAGAGCAATCGAGTTATGAATTAGCACAAAAAATCTCGGTGGTGAATACGGACAACTCACAAATTGTAACTGTTACAGTAAAAGATTCCAATCCGAAAGTCGTGAAAGACATTGTAAAGACATTGGCAGAGCAATCACAAAAAAGCTTTCAACAGTACACAAATGTACAAGGAGTGAAAGTATTGACTGATCCTGAGTTACAGGAACAGGCTGAAAAATTGTTTCCGAAATTTCAACTGATTATTCCTATTTCTTTAATTGTTAGTTTTTTTGTTGGGATAGGTTTAGCTGTATTTCGAGATTATTTTGATGAACGTATATACGTGGAACAGGATTTAGAGAAAATAACAACAGTCTCTGTTATTGGTCACATAAATATGAAACCGAATAGAAAAAAGAAACCTACAGAGTTTGATAAACAATCATCTATATATCGAGGTGAACATGTCGATGTTTAGGACAAAGAAACAGCTGCCATTCGATCTGCATGATGATCTGATGAAAGAGCAGTTTTATACGGTGTATCACGAGTTGAAAAAATCTGGAAAACAACTGTTCACAGTTAGTTCAACGAAGGACAGAGGGGTTGTTGCCTCGCTTATAGTAAATATGGGTCTAGTGTTTGCGGAAATGAAGAAAAAGGTATTACTTATTGATGTGAATTTTTCTGACCCTAAACTACATGTATTATTACAAAGTGATCACATGATAACAGTAAATGATATCATAAGCTCTTCCCCCTGTAATTATGAATCTTTTTCTAGTAATTTGTCTAAATACTTATATTGTATTCCTGCAAAAAAAACAGTACACACAGGGACGCCCTTAGTTGCTATGGATGAATTTGATAATGCGATTGCTAAGTGGAAAGAAGATTTTGATTACATTTTCTTTTATTCTTCTGAAGTATTTGAGCTTCCTGCTACGCACATTATTGCAGGGAAATGCGATGGAGTGGTCTTAGCAGTTAAAAAGCGAAAAGATTCACTACGTACAGTGCAAAAAGTAATAGCTGATATAAATAGGAAAGAATGTGAATTAATAGGTATAATTTTATATTCTTGAATGTGGGGGTAACGATCCATGATTCGTGAAACAAATCAAGCCAAGTTGTATACGATTCCGGCTCAAGAGAAGCCTAGCATATTGAATCGAAGTGTAAAACGCTTGTTTGATATTATATTTTCACTCATATTGTTACTATTAACGATACCAATTATGTTGTTCTTTTGTATTATGATTACTTTAGAAACATCAGGGGCTCCAATTTACTTTCAAGAACGTTTAGGTATAAACGGGAAGAAGTTTAATGTATTTAAATTAAGGTCGATGGTAAAGGATGCTGAGATAAATGGCCCACAATGGGCAAAAGAACATGATCCAAGAATTACAAAAGTTGGATTGTTTATAAGGAAAACGAGAATTGATGAATTACCGCAACTTTTAAATATTTTAAGAGGAGATATGTCTTTTGTAGGCCCTAGACCAGAAAGAGAGTTTTTTTATAATGAATTTGATACGTATATTCCAGAATTTAAGGATCGTTTAATGGTAAAACCAGGATTAACAGGATGGGCACAAATAAATGGAGGATATAATCTTGATCCAAAGGAAAAGTTGAGGCTGGATATGGAGTATATTGAAATGAAAACGATTCGGATGGACATCCGTATTTTATGTAAGACCGTTTTAATTGTATTGAACGGTAATGGTGCAAGATAAATTTATATGCAAACAAACAACATATGTAAGTAGGTTACTTGCAAAGGAGAACTGGTATGGGTAGATCTATTCTAAATAATATTATCCATCTATTTTATAGTACGATTTTAGCTAACCTTCTTCAGGCTGTCAGTTTAATTATTTTAGCAAACTTTTTTAACGCACAACATTATGGGATGTTTAGTGTTGCCATAGCAGTGACGTTTGTTATGTTATTTTTTACAGACTTAGGACTTAGTAATACGTTTCTTCGAGAAGGGGCAAAGGATGGGGCAGATTTAGAGAAGATTTTATCATCGTATATAAAAATAAGGATGATTTTACTTATTTTTATTTCTATCATCGGTTATATTGCTATTCATTATATGTATGCGGATAAAAATTTAATTTATATGATGATAAACGTAATGTTTTTCATGTTAATAGGATTAACTTGGCAAAACATAGGGATTGTCTATTTTCAACTGACGGAACGTATGAAGTATATAGCGCTCATAAAAGTTGTATCAGCATCAGTTGTCATTATAATTACATGTTTTTGTATTTTCGGAGAGTTACCGGTGTATGTAACGGCTCGCTTATATGCTTTTGGGTATATGATTGGTGGTTTATTCAGTATATATACCATGAGAAGAAAGACGAAAATGAATATGAAAGTCGCAATTCATAAAGCGTTATTTTGGCAATTAACTCCCTTTATTATTAGCGGTTTTTTAATAATGAGTACGCCACAATTAGCGCCTATCTTGCTGAACTATACATTACCATTAAGTATGGTAGGTGTTTTTGCAGTGGCGTACCGGATGCCGGCAGCTTTATATCAAGTACCAGGGGTAATTGCAGGTGCATTTTTTCCAGTGCTCTTTAAGCATTATAACCAGAATAATATAGAAGAGCATACGAAATTAAATTTGCTTCAAATTAAATCAATGGCGATTGTAGGAATATGTATGACGATCGGTTTATATCATTTAGCACCATACTTTATTTCTATATTTTTTCATGAAGAATGGCGCAATGCAGTAGAACCACTCCAAATATTATCATTTCTTATTGTGCTACAAAGTTTAAATATTGCTATTGCTGACGGTTTAACGACGAGTGGATGTCAAAATAAGAGGACTGTTGTGCAGTGTGTAGCATTGGTGATAGGTGGGGTTATGCTTTATAGCTTTAGTAGTATTGGTGGAGTGATAGGAGCGGCATATGCTATGGTTTTATTTGAAATCGTCGCTTTAGTGGGATACATAGCGGTAAGTGTAGTGAAGAAAAAAATTGTATTCCAAATTGTAATACCGTATACAATTTATTTTGGTGTAACCTTTATTGGAGTGCAATATATATTGCATACATATCATTTAATTGCGCTTGTTCTTAATATACTAATCGTAGTAGCTGCCATATTCCTATATGATTATGAGCTGAAAAAACTTCTTCTTTCTTTTATAAGAAAAATACGCAAAAAGGATTATATTACGAAACAGGGG
Organism: Bacillus cereus group sp. BfR-BA-01524; assembly: GCF_022662595.1. Lineage (NCBI taxonomy): Bacteria > Bacillati > Bacillota > Bacilli > Caryophanales > Bacillaceae > Bacillus > Bacillus cereus group sp. BfR-BA-01524. The sequence goes on from NZ_JAKUDW010000005.1 coordinate 29,689, forward strand.
ATATAGCCTATGGAAAATAATATGAAAGTATCGATGGGATGGATTATACTTCTAATATTATTTGTTATGTTAAGTAAATACAATTTATATATTGGATTTTCATTGAAGATATATATGATTTTTTTAGTCATATATTTTTGTTTAACAATTAAAAACTTTCATATTCAAAAGTTATATTTTCATGAAGTTGTATTTTTACTGTTTTATTTCATTTATTGTTTAAGTGGAATTCTTTCTATGTATTTAAATGCTAGTATTCGTATGATTTTTGGCGTGCTACTCGTTTTAGGATGCTATTTTATAATGAGGAATTTATTGGGGAATACTGAAATAGTGGTACTTGAATCATCTATTGCTTATGTAGGAGTAGTATTTAATGTTGTAAGTCTAATACTCTATATAATCGGTTTACAATACTTTAGTTTATACGGTGGAGAAGAGAGAGAAATTTTTGCTGGGTTATTAGTGGATAGAGGATATCCACGGTTAATTGGATTGCTAGATGATCCTAACATTTTTATTTTCTATAATACAATATTTTTTATGTACTATATAACGAATTTACAAAATATCACTAACATCCTAGGGTTAATTTTATGTGTTACGACGAGTCTATTAACCTTTTCAAGGGGTGGTATATTAGCGCTTGTGCTTGTCGTTTTTGTATATATATGTATGTCTAGTTTCGCCAAAAAAATAAAAATAATTATGAGTTTAGTATTGTTTAGTGTAGTTATTTTTAGTTTATCGAACAGTGTAATGGGGGGCCAATTAGATGACATATTAAATAAACGAATTTCTGATTTTTCCCATGATAATGGAAGTGGTAGATTTACATTATGGGAAGCTGCTTTTAAATATTATTTATCCAATCCATATATTGGAATTGGTGCTTTTAACTTTTCGAATTATTATGAGTATCAATTTAATGAAAAATTATATGTACACAATACATTTTTAGAAATTTTGTCTGAATCGGGTACAATTGGTTTTCTTCTATATAGCGCGTTTTTATTCATATTAATGTTCAAGTTAGCGCAGCATACTTTGTTTCGTGAAAAACCATATCTTCTATTGACTATGATTGCATTTTTATTTCAGATGATGTCATTGTCACTCATTATTAACGAAGCGTTCTTTTTATTTTTAGCAGTTGTTGTGAAGTATATTTCAATATATGAAGGAAGGGGAAAGATAGATGGTAAAATGTCTATCAGCACATAACGAGCCGCCTTATGTTTCTGTAATAACACCTTCTTATAATAGTATACGATTTATAGGTGAGACAATTTCATCTGTACAGAATCAATCGTATGAAAACTGGGAAATGATTATCGTTGATGACTGTTCAACCGACCAATCTGCCGCAAAAATTAAAGAGATAATAGAAGGAGACTCACGAATTAGGTTATTATCATTAAAAGAAAATGTCGGTGCTGCTAAAGCTCGGAATTTAGCGATCAAAGAGGCAAGAGGAAGGTACATTGCCTTTTTAGATAGTGATGATATATGGTTGCCACATAAATTGAAGACACAATTGTTATTTATGGAAGAAATGAATATTGCTTTTTCATATGCGTCGTATAGTTTAATTGATGAAAATGGTAATGAATTAAATCGCGAAGTGAGTGCACCAAAATCTGTTGACTATCATTATTTAGTAGGAAATACAATTATCGGTTGTTTAACAGTGATGATTGATCTTGAAAAAATTCCATATGTCGAAATGCCTAGTATACAGCCGGAAGATACAGCGTTATGGTTGAACTTATTACATGAAGGGTATGAAGCAAAAGGGATACAGCAAGTGTTAGCAAAATATAGAATTGTTACAAATTCTGTTTCTAGAAATAAAATTAGAGCAGCTTTCCGGTATTGGAAATTGTTAAGGGAACAAGAACGATTGAATTCGGTGCAAATTTTTTACTATTTTAGTAAGTATGCTTATCATGCTTATAAAAAAAATAAAATTAATGTAGTTGGGAAGACGCAATTATGAATATACTGTTGATGACAGATAAATTGATAACTGGCGGAGCCGAGAGCTATTTCTGTAAATTGGAAAGTAATTTGCGTTATGATGATTTTAAGATTTATACAGCTGCAGGTGATGGAGAACTATATGAATCTCTTACTAGAAAAGAAAATTTTATATTAATTAGTCGATGGAATCATTTGAGAAATATTTATTATTTACGAAACGAAATTTGTAAACGAAAGATAGAACTTATTCATGCAAATAGTTTGCGAATGGTATTATATGCTTTTCTACTTCAAAAGTTTATTAAAAAAAAGATAAAGATTGTTTATACGAAACATAATGTAACGATATTAGAAAAGAAAATGCCAACTCTTTTTCGTTATTTCATGAATAAATATGTGAACAATATTATTACAGTAAGTGAGTTTGAAAAGAATAATTTAATTTCAATTCATGTAGCAGAAGAAAAAATAAATACAATTTATAATGGTGTCGATATCGAAAAGTTTTTATTCCAGCAGAAAAAGAAAGAATCTACATATAAAATAGGGATATTAGCTAGATTATCTAAAGAGAAAAATCATCAACTATTTATAAAGATTGCAAATGTGTTGAAAAAAAGAGATGACTTTTTGTTTTATATTGCTGGTGATGGACCAGAGAAAGAATCGATTATGAAAGAAATAGAAAAATATGGGTTGCAACAGAGTGTAAAGATGTTAGGGAATATTTCAGAACCACATGAGTTTATAGGGAATATGGATGCCTTACTTTTATTATCTTTTCGTGAAGTGTTTCCAATGGTAGTAATTGAAGCGATGGCTACAGGGACACCAATTGTTTCAATAGATGTTGGTGGAATACATGAAGCGGTAATAGATGGAGAATCAGGTGTTTTGATATCTGAATATTGCGAATTGGAATTCGCAAGTGCGCTTGAGGAACTACAAGGTAATGAAGAAAAGGTAAATGATATTAGATTGAAAGCACGAGAGAAAGCAGTGAGGTATTTCTCGTTAACTAAAATGATAGAAGAAACGAAAAATATATATGAATTAAACAAATGACCGGGTAGGTCGTTTGTTTTTTTTATTATAGAAACTTTTAAGAGAGAACTCACATATTATATGAAAAAGGTAATATGAGGAGTGAATTTATCTTGTCAGAATATATTTCTTCCCAAGAAGATTGTGCGCCAGAAGGTAGCGTTCACATCGATTGTTTTGGCGCAGTTCCAAACTCGGGAAATGATAGCTCATTAGCAATTCAGCAAGCTATTGATTATTGTGTAGCGAATCGAATTTCGACGGTTAGAATTACAGGGGTAAATACGTACAAAATTGTAAAGCCGATTGTTATTAAATCAAACGTAAGATTAGAGTTAGATCCTACCGTAACGCTGCAAATTGATGGGGATTTTAATGCGTTTGAGCTACAAAGTAACGCTTCGATTGTTGGTGGTACTATTCAAGTTATAAATTCATTGTTTCAATCTGCTGTCATTTATGTCTCTGGTTCACAACAAATCGAAGTACCTAATCAATCTGTTATATCAAATATAAATATAATAAATACAACTCCATCGTATAAGGGAAAAGCTATACACTTTTATTGTCAAAAGGCATGGGATTATATTAGTTTCTTTCAAGTTAAATTTATTCAAATTAAAAACTTTCAAACTGCAATATATTTGAAAACAGAGTATATAGATGATATCAATACACCTTGCTGGATTAACGCCAATGTATTTCAATCTATTTTTATTGATGGGTGTGGGTATGGGATTGAAGTCGATGGAAATAGTGATTTGCCAAATGAAAGTTCAGGAAATACGTTTCATGATATTCAAGTGCAATGTAGACAACAAACGAAAAAAGTAATTCGTTGCTCAGGTGCGTATAATACATTTGATTGTATGATTTGGGATACGTACCGGATGAGTAGTGAACAAATTGTTATTGAATTTTCTTCCAATTCTCATCGTAACTACCTTTTTTCAAATCTGCTTTCGACAACTATTGTAGATAAAGGACAATACAATGTTTGTAAGTCTACTTATGAAGAATCCCTACGAATTCAGTTACCGTTGACGTTAAATAGACCTCATTTAATAGGAAACCAAGATGATATTTTAGTAAATGCTCAGCAGAAATATAATGTTAAGCAAGTAAGTGGGAAAGTGCCGTACGGGGGGAATCTCACAAATTGCTTTAATTTAATAGATGAACAAAGTGTAAACTATATTGACGTTCCAGATAGTAATCCAGTTGTAATTGAACTGGATTTTACGAAAAAACCAATACAAATGTTAAATTGTTTTGGAATGTATTTTGGGTGGGGAGAGAGTCCAAAGAAAATTAAAATTGAATATGCATTAAGTGCAACTGGAAGTTGGGTTATTGCGTTGGATGTTCCATTAAATGTTGGCGATACAATTATATCGAATATGAAGGCGAGTCAGTTATATAAAGTTAGAATTACATTAAGTGGGTATTCTCAAGATCATAAGCGTTTTCGAATTAATCGTATTTTTGCAAGGTCTTCTATGGAAAATGGGAGCGCTTGGTTAGCGACAACTGGTGGAAGAATGTTTGGAGATATTGAAATAGAGGCAAGTAAAGGTATAATCATGAAGACTGCTAGTGGAGTGAAATGGAAAGTTACTATTAATGAAGCTGGCCAACTTATTACGACTAAGATAACTTAAGATTATATTTAATTATATATCCTTGGACGAGTTCCATTGTAGTGTGATAAAGGTAATGAAAAAGAGATTGTAATTTGGTTTCAACCAAACTACAATCTCTTTTTTTGTTTAAATTACTTCCACCAAATCCAAGTCCAAAGGTAATTTCGTACATTTCGAGGAGTAATGCGAATGAAGCGTTCACCGTCAAAGAAGCAATTTAAATTTGGAAGTGTTTCATCTGGATTTTCTGGAACAAAGGTGACGATGTTTTCGTTACTTGTAACGGTTACTGTAATTGGTGGATCGGTAGGCGAGACTTGAAGTTGTAACGAAATATTGGCCGTATTTTTAAATTGATTATTAACAGGTGGACTTATTACTTGTACTGTGAATAACACGATAATTGTTTCGTTTGGCTCTAAATTAGTGGCAACTAGGAAACCGATATTCGGATTCGCTAGTGGAGAGCGTTCACCGTTAATAAAGACAGTGCCGTTTATAAATTGTAAACCTGCTGGAATGGTATCTTGTAAAGAAATATTTGAGAGTGAAATTTCGGAAGTATTTGTAATACGCACCGTGTAATCAAAATATTGATTTAAATAAGCTGAGCTGACGGAAGCATTTTTCGTGACTGTTGTAGTTATAAATTGAACTGGTATACGAACGATATTTGAATTAACAATGAAAGTAATAATTGGATCCTGTGGTGTCAATTGAAAGGCAGCGGTAACTGTTGCAGAATTTATAATTGTACTATTTGAAGGAATAGAAGTTACGAGAACTTGGAATGTTATAGTTGCTACTGAATCTGCAGGTAAAGAGCCGATATTAATACCAGTGTCTGGACGAACATTTGGAACGGGAGTACCGTTAATTGTTACGCTGTTTTCTATAAATGTTGTACCAGCTGGAATTGTGTCTATAACAGAAGTGCTGATTGTCGGAATTGGGGAGTGATTAAATACCGCTAATGTGAATGTAATGATATCCCCTATAACGACAATAGATTTGTCAGTTGTTTTTTCAATACGAACCATCGGATCAATGACTGTCGTTGTAACGGTATTTGTTTGCTTTGTAATTGTAATAGGTGGTTTTGTTGGATCAATGATAACGGTATAGGAAACAGAAGCATCGTTATTAATTGTAGGTTGAAGAGTAGAAGAAGATATTGTCACTTGGAACGTAATAATGACAGAGTCATTAGGAGCAAGATTTCCTAACGTAATACCATTTTCAGGATTCTCATTAGGCTGATTGATTCCGTTAATCGTAACACTACCAGCAACAAAAGTCGTATCTATTGGTATGGTGTCTATAACAAGAAGGTCTTCAATCGTTACATTACCGCTATTCATAATCGTAATTGTATACGTTAAAGTTTGAGCAGGTAAGGCATTCGTTACATCAACAGATTTTATGGCAATGACATTATCATTTTGGACAGTAGTTGTGACGGTATTTGTTGTAGTCGTATTTGTAACGGGTACGTTATTTGGGTTGACTATATAGTTAAAAGTAGTAATTGCGTTGTTGTTTAGTTCATTTGGTGTTGGAATAGTAGTCACAGTTACTTGGAATGAAACGATAGCATCTCCATCTACAATTATAGTACCAATTGGTATGCCGCTTACTGGATTCATTCCTGGAAGAGTTTCTCCGTTTACAATGACGCTATTTTCTATAAACGTAGTACCTTGAGGAATAATATCTTGAATGATTACATCATTTACTGCAACATTACCGGTTTGATTTAGTGTAATCGTATACGTTAACGTATCACCAACCGTTGCAAATGCAAGGTCAACAGCTTTATTACTATTCAAATTCGCGTGATTAATTTCTGTTGCGGCAGCTGATGAAATAATAGTTTCGGTAATAGGTGGTCGATCTGGTACCGTGTATTCATATTCAATTGTACTCGTGTTAGAGATTGGATTTGTTTGTGGAATCGAAGTAACTCGTACTTGGAATAGAATAGTTGCTGTCGTATTAGGCGGAATGTTATCAATTTGTATACCGTTAAGAGGGTTGTCATTTGGCCGAGCGTTGCCGTTCACGATAACACTATTCTCTATAAAGCTCGTATTTGCTGGGATGATATCTGTAACAATAATGTTTTCGACTTGTATATTTCCGTTATTTATGATGGAAATTGTATAAGGGATGATAGTTTGTAAGTCAGCATATTGGATAGGCGTTGTTTTTGTCGCAATTACATTAGCAGAAATAACTTCAGTGAAAGTAATATTGCTAGTCGATATTTGTTCTTCCACGTTTATTGTATAACGAGAAGTTGATTGATTTTGAACATGGCCGCTAGTAGGAAGAGCTACGACGGTAACAGAAAATGTGACTGGGATAGAAATGTTAGGAGCAATCGTTCCTACAAGTATACCTGCACTTGGGTTGGCGTTAAGCTGAGGAATGTTATTTACTAAAACGCTACCGTCAATAAAGGTTGTTCCATCAGGTATATTGTCTGTAAATACAACAGCAGTGGCATCCGTATTCCCTGTATTCGTTAAAGTTGTTGTATAAGTTAAAATGTCACCAATTGTTACAGAGGTCAGATCAACCGTTTTAAGTGAAACGATATCAGCATCATTAATTTGAACGAAAGTAGTATTGGAAGTCGTAGATTTTTGAATTGGTGCAAAGTCAGGATTGAAAATAAAGTCGTAGACGATGTTTGCAGTATTAGGTGTTGGATTTACAGCAGGTAAATTCGTAACGGAAACTTGGAATGTTATTGTAGCCATTTGATCTGCTGCAACATTAGGAATGGAAAAGCCGATATTCGGATCTGCTGCAGGAAGTACAGTATTGTTAACTATTACACTTCCTGGAATAAATACTGTTCCATCCGCTATAGTATCTGAAAAAAAGATGGAGTTAGTTGTAGTCGATCCATTATTTTGAATGAATACTGTATATTCAATGGTTTCATCAATGTTAGCTAATACAGTATTAGCGGATTTTGTAGCAATAAGAATAGCATCAATAAATTGTATATTTGTACTATTGGAAGAGGTTGTTTCTGAAATTGGTGGTGCGCTTGGGTCTGGTCGATACTCATAGTGAATGACGGCGATATTATTAATGTTATTTTGTGGCGGTATAGAGACTACGCTTACTTGGAACGTAACAATAATCGTATTATTTGGAAGAGTTATATCAAGATTGATACCGGTAATTGGATTTTCGTTAGGTCTTGGTACGCCATCTACAAGAATGCTATTTGGAACGAATGTGGTACCAGCAGCAATTGCGTCAAGTAGAAGCGTATTTGTAATAGGTATTGTACCAGCGTTTGTAACTGCGACTGTATATGTGATGATTTGACCGATACGTGTAATGGATCTATTGGCGGATTTAATGGCGCTAACATTTGCTGTCCGTACTTCAGTATTTACTGCATTTGATAACGATCTACGCTGAATAATTGGAGAACTAGGGTCAATTTGGTATTCGTACGAAGTGTCTGAAATATTAATGACTGTATTGCCCTCTGGTATATTTGTAAGTTGTACTTGGAATGAAAGAGTGACTGTTTCATCTGGTTGTATCGTGCCGAGAGTTACGCCATTCTCTGGGTTCGCACCAGGCTGGATGACATTATTTATTGCTAAGCTATCTTCAATGAATATAGTACCTTCCGGAATGTTATCAATGAACACGGTATTGTTAGCTGGAACGGTTCCTATATTTTGTAGTGTATTTGTGTAGGTAATAATTTGCCCGATTGATACGAAAGTTACATCCGCGCTTTTAACAGAAATAATATTTGCGTTTTGAAGTGATGTTGTAACAATGTTAGAATTTGCAGAGCGATTTACTGGTGGGGCTGTAGGGATACTTACATATTGGTAAGTTGCTGAAGATTGATTTACAATTTCGGTTTCAGTAGGTGGATTATTTGTTTGCACTTGAAATAGTATCGTTTTGGAACTGTTTGCTGGGATTGTTCCAATCGGTATTCCGTTTTCTGGATTTACACCTGGCTGAAGGACACCGTTAATTGTGACACTATCGAGAACGAATGTAGTCCCAGCTGGAATAGAATCTGTGAAATTAATATTTATTGCGTCAACATTACCGATATTTTTCACTTCAGAAATATAAAGTATAGTTCCACCGATATCTACAGTTGTTGGATTGGATGTTTTTGTAATTGTCAATTGTGCTTGCACGAAATTTGTAATGACGATATTACTAGTAGATGTTTCAGTAATAGGCGGTTGCCCTGGGTCTGGTTGGATTGTATATGTTGTATTGGATTGATTTGTAATCGATTCTTGCGAGAGTGAATCGTTAATAAGAATTTGGAATGAAATAAGATGAGTAGCGTTTGCTGCTAGGGTAGGTAAAGTAACACCTACATTTGGATTAGCACCAAGTATAGTTGTTCCGTTAAGTGTAAAACTATTTTCTACGAATGTAGTATTTTGGGGGATAGTATCTGAAAATATGAGATTCGTAGCTGGAATATTTCCGGTATTTTCTAGTGTTATTGTGTAAGTCAAAATATCACCTGTTGTTGCTTGTTGTGCATTGACTCCTTTTAAAGAAAGGATAGTCGCATCCGAAATTTGTGTGAAAGCTGGATTCGAAGTAATTGTTCGAGAGATGATAGGAGCAGTTGGATCGGCGATAAAAGTATAGTCAATACGGGCTGTATTAGAAATTGGGTTCACGCTTGGAATAGATTGAACGATAACCTGGAATGTTACAGTGACGATTTCTGACGGTGTGATGGGGTTTACTGGTATTCCTACGTTAGGGTCGGCACCTGGAACGGAAACACTATTAATAGTTACGCTATTCGGAATAAATGCAGTTCCTTCTGGGACCAAATCTGTTAAAGTAACTGTATTTGCAGTAGTATTTCCGTTGTTTTGAACGACTACTGTGTAAGTGATTGTACCGTCAGTAGATTGTACGAGAGAATCTGTACTTTTAATTGCGGATAACGATGCATCAACAACAGCTGTATTAACTGTATTAGACGAGGATGTTGCTGTAACAGGAGGTTGACTTGGATCGACAATATACGTGTAACTTGTAAGTGCTTGATTTATAATCGCTCCTTGCGGCGGGATAGAACTTGCAAGAAATTGGAACGTAATAGTAGCGGAATCACCTGGTGCGATAATACCAACTGGAATACCAAGAGTTGGACTTGCATCTGGAAGTGAAATCCCGTTGAGCGTAACACTATTTGGAACAAATAATGCTCCTTCAGGAACTCCGTTAATGAGTAATACAGAGTTTGCAGGGAAGTTTCCAGTATTCGTTAATGTTGCTGTATACGTAATTACATCTCCAATAGATACGATTGTTCGATTTGCTTGTAAAACAGTTGTAACAGTTGCGTTATTAATTTGTGTTGAAGCGCTATTAGAATTTATCGTGCCTGTAACAGGAGGAGAGGCCGGATCAACGATGAATGCGTATTGAATAGATGCTACGTTTGTAATCGGATTTGAAGGTGGAGTTGATGTAACTATGACTTGGAAAGTAACGGTTAAGGAACTACCTGCGCTAACTGTTCCGACATTAACTCCATTATTTGGATTTGAGCCTGGAATGGTACTTCCATTTACAGCAAAACTATTTTCAACAAAGGTCGTACCTGCTGGAACCATGTCTGAGAAATTTACATTCGTTGCATTTGTATTGCCGCTATTTTGAATCAAAACTGTATAAGTGATCGTATCTCCAATATTTGCAAAGGCTGTATTAGCAGTTTTTACAGCTGAAAGTATTGCTGAATTAATAGAGGTAACGAAGACGTTCGTTTCCACATTGCCAGGTTGAGCCTGTAATGCATTGCCTACGTTATATTGGAAGTTAACAAATCCTAAGTTTTGGAGTTCAGGTGTGAGCGTTGTTGGATTGCTTACAATTTGAACTTGGAATACGATTGTTACGATTTGATTTGGAGTTATTGTATTTATGCCAACGCCGTCAATGATAGAAGCGGATGGTAATGGAGTTCCATCAACAACAACTGATCCTACAACAAATTGTGTCCACGATGGTATAGGGTCTGAGAATACAACATTGTTAGCTGGAATATTTCCTGTGTTCGTAATCGTTGTTGTATACGTAATCGTATCACCGATCGTTGCAAATGTTTTATCTCCTATTTTAGTAGTGTTTAAAATTGCACTTTCAATTTGTGTTGAAACGCTATTAGAAGCAATGTTTTTTGAAACTGGAGGATTAGCTGGATTAACGATATGCTGGAAGCTAACGCTAGCTTGATTAGTAATTGGATTTATAGGTGGAATTTCATTGGCATTAATGTGAAATGCTACGATTACAGACTGGTTTGGCGCGATATCACCAATTGGAACGCCTGTAATGATATTTGCATTTGGGATGCTAGTTCCGTTCAGTGTAAAACTATTCGGTTCAAATGAAGTTCTGTCTGGAATAAGGTCGGTAAAAATAACATTTGTTGCACTAACATTGCCGCTATTTGTAATTGTAACGGTGTAGGTAATATCCTGCCCGATATCTACCGTAGATACATTTGAATTTTTTTGTGCAGTAAGAATAGCACTATTAATTTGTGTGGTCGTTGTATTAGATTGATTGGACGTTGTAATAGATGGTTGGCTAGGATCAACGACATAATGATATGTGATAGAAGCAGAATTAGAAATAGGATTAAGTGTAGGAAGTGTGGTAACAGTTGCTTGGAATGTGACGATTGCTGCATTACCGCCGTTAATGGAACCAATATTTACACCAGTAGATAAATCAGCGTTTGGAATGGTTTGCCCATTAACTGTGAAACTATTTGGAACGAAACTTAAATTACTATCAAGAATATCGATAATAGTTACATCAGTTGCAGCCGTATTCCCGGTATTAGGGAGGTTAAGTGTAAATGTTATTGTATTACCAATATCCGCGAAAGTAAGATCTGCTGTTTTTGTGCTAATAATAGTTGCGTTGTTTATTTGAAGAAGTGTAGTGTTGGAAGTAGCTGCACTTGAAATGGGAGGATTAACAGGATCAACAGTAAACTCATACATCGTTGCTGCTGTATTTGGTGCAGGATTAATAGGTGGGATGCTGTTCACCGTAACTTGAAAGACGATACTATATATTTCATTTGGTGGAAGTGTTGCAAGTAATACGCCTGTATTTGGATTCGCATTCGGTTGTAAAACGCCATCGACCGTTAATGTGTTAGGAACAAATGTGAGTCCACTTGGTAATGCATCTGTGAATACTATATTAGTTGCATCGGTATTGCCTATATTGGTAATGGAAGTAGTATAAAAAGCAGTTTGCCCGATATCTGCAAAGGATACACTTTCATTTTTCGTCATAGATAATATTGCTTCTTTAATTTGTGTTGAAACAGGATTACTAATTGAAGTTTCTGCATCAGGTGGTGAGACTAATTGGTACGATGTTGATGAGAAATTTACAATTGGGTTTTGGGTTGGTAATGAGGTCACATTTACTTGGAATGAAACAGTTATTGTAGCCCCAGCTGTTATTGGCCCAATATTTACACCGTTTGTTGGATCCGCACCACTTTGAGGAATTCCATTAATAGAAAATGAATTTGTAATAAATGTAGTTCCGCTCGGCATAGCATCTGTGAAAATAACATTTTGTGCGGAGGAATTTCCATTGTTTGTTAAAGTGACAGTATAAGTGAGTGTATCTCCGATGTGGCTAAAAGCTTTATCAACTTGTTTCGATGAAAGAATGGTAGCAGTATTAATTGTAGTAAACGTTGTGTTTGAAGTAACATTTCTTGAAACAATCGGTGCATTTGGATCAGCGATAAATGTGTAAGAAGCAGTAGCGGAATTGGCAATAGGATTTTGAACAGGGGTAGAAGTAGCGGTCACTTGAAATGCTATAGATATTGAGCTGTTAGGGGCAATTGATCCAATCGTTATGCCTGTATTAGGATTCAATCCAATTTGTGTGGTTCCATTTATTGTAACGCTGTCAGTAATAAATGTTGTGCCATCTGGTATAAGATCAGTGAAAGTAATATTCGTTGCATTTGTATTACCGCTATTCGTTAAAATTGTCGTATAGGTAATGGTATCGCCTAGTGTTACAAGCGTTTGATCGACCGATTTTATCATCGTTATCATAGCATCTAATACAGGGTTTGTAGCAATATTCGTTGAAGTAGAGGTAGTAGCAGGAGCGCTGTTAGGATCAACAGTATAAGAATATAAAATTGTGTCATTACCCATAATCGAACTGGAAGGGGGAACAGAAATAACATTTACTTGGAAAGTAACAGTTACTGTTTCACCAGGAGCGATATTTGGTATGTTTACTCCAAGTGCTGGTTGCGCACCAGACTGCTGAACACCATTGATTGTGACTGAATTTGGTATAAAGGTAGTGCTAGCTGGAATAGAGCTTGTGAAAGTAATATTCGTTGCGGCTGTATTTCCTGTATTGGTAATAGTAGTTGTATACGTAATCGTATCTCCAACTGAAACTATAGATTTATCAGCACTTTTTTGGGTTGTTAAAATTGCACTATTAATAGTTGTCGAAACCGCATTAGATACATTCGTTTGTGATACGGCAGGTTGGCTAGGATCGACCACATGTGCAAATTGTACAGAACTAGAATTAGAAATTGGATTTATACTTGGAATGTTTGTAACAAGTACGTTGAGAGTAATCACGGCCGTTCCATTTGGGTTTATATTTCCAATCTGAATCCCGTTAGCTGGATTTCCGATTTGCTGTGTACCAGAATCGTTTGTAAGAGCTCCGGAAATAAATGTTGTTCCGTCAGGTAAAATATCTGTGAAAATTATATTTTGTGAAGTGACATTTCCAGGGTTACTTAATGTAATCGTATAAGAAATTGTATCGCCAATTGTTGCGAAAGTTTTATCTACAGATTTGATTGCCACAATTTCCCCAGAATTTATTTGTGTCGAAACGGGATTAGATGTCGTATTTCTTGAAACGAGTGGTAAATTAGGTCCTGTCATAAATTGGTAATCAATAGAAGCTCCGTTTACAACAGGTGAGTTTGGACCCCCAGGTCCAATTGTGAAAATTGGATTTGGAATGCTAACTACTTGCACACGGAAGGTAACGTTTATAAAATCTCCTGCAATAATATCCCCAATTGGTATCCCATTCGCTGGATTTACCCCAGGTAATAAAACCCCGCCTACTCGAACGCTATCCTCTATAAACACTGTATTATTTGGAATTGGATCTGTAAAAATGATATTCGTAGCAGTTGTGTTTCCTATATTATCCAATAAAACAGTATACGTTAAAAATGAATTTCCAGGTGCTACGTCAGAAAATAGTCGATCCACACTTTTCGTTGCTTGAATAATCGCTTCGTTAATTTGAACTAAAGTTGGATTACTTGTAGCTGTTTCTGTCACAGGCGGCTGGGTAGGATCAACAATGATCAAGTATGTTGTGCTAGATTGGTTCAAAGTTGGATTGGTAGCTGGTATTGAGCCAACGATAGCTTGAAAGCTAATTGTTGTCGTTTCTCCAACTGGAATTGAGTCTAAAGAGATCCCGCTATCTGGTCTAAATCCAAGTTGTGGGATGGTATTAATTTGTACGCTATCAGGAACGAATGAAAGTTCAGGTGGTAATATATCGATAAAAACAGGTGTGTTTGCGGTAGTATTTCCGCTATTGGTGAGGGTAGTTGTATACGTAATTGTATCTCCAACAGCAGCAAAAGCACTGCTTGCAGTTTTTGTTGCGATAACAGAAGCAGTATTTACTTGTGTAAAAGTTTTATTAGATTTAACTGTTCGTGAAACTGGCGGTTCATTTATATCTACAATAAAGCTATATTGAAGCGATGATTTGTTAGGGATTGGATTAGGATTTGGAATCGTTGTAATGTTTACTTGAAAACTGAGTATAACGGATGCATTTGAATTTATGTTGCCAATATTGATACCATTTTGTGGATTTGCATTAGGAATAGTTGTTCCATTTACCGTAAAACTATTTGGAATAAACGTTGTACCATTTGGAATTACATCTGTAAAAATAACATTGTTTGCGGTAGTATTACCGGAATTCGTAATGGTAGAAGTGAAAGTAAGTGTATCTCCAATAGTAGCGAATGTTGAATTGACATTTTTATTTATAGAAAGAGTAGCATCAATAATTGGAGTAACCGTCGTATTCGTAATTGTACTACCAACAGCAGGAGATTGGTTTGGATTAACGGTATATTCATAATTTACAAGAGCATTATTTGTTAATGTGCCACTAGGTGGTATCGCTAAAATTTGTGCTTGAAAAGTAATGAATACAGTATCTCCTGGCGAAATATCTGCCAGGTGAACACCAAGTGATGGATCTAATCCTGGTTGTGGAACATTATTGATAGTTACGGAGTTTGGGATAAATGAAGCTCCTGCGCCAAGCCCATCTGTTAAAACAGTTGCACTAGCAGGGATATTACCTGTATTTGTTACTGCAATCGTATAGGTAACAATATCACCAATTGCAGCTGTCGGTGTATTCACAGACTTAGTAGCGACAATAGTAGCGTTATTAATTTGAGTTGTTATTACGTTACTTAACGTATTGGCGGATGCTGGAGGTAAGTTAGGATCTACGACATACTGGTACGTTGTATTGCTTTGGTTCGGGATTGGATTTGGATTCGGGATAGAATTTACTTGTACTTGGAATGAGATGATTGTATTTGCATTCGGATTTATTGGGTCGATTGCAATTCCGCTTGCTGGATTGACATTAGGCAGTGTATTCCCGTTTACAGTAACACTATTAGGAATGAACGATGTCCCGTTTGGAATTACATCTGTAAATATTACATTTGATGCAAGTGTGTTCCCGTTATTCGTTAAAGTAGTCGTGTACGTAATAATATCATTTACGTTAGCAAACTGTTTATCTGCCGATTTAGTAGCAGCAATTGAGGCGTTATTAATAGTTGTCTGTACAGTGTTAGAAGCAACCATCTGCATCACAGCGGGTTTGGATGGATCATACGTATATTGGAATGTTGAGCCTGATTGATTTGTAATTGGGTTTACAGCAGGGATAGTTGGTACAAAAACTTGGAATGCAACGGTGCGTGATGAATTCGCTCCTATCGTACCAATTGAAATGCCGTTAGCAGGATTTGCATTAGCTATAGGGACATTATTAATCGTTACAGTATTAGGAATGAAGAGGGTACCCGTTGGAATGATATCTGTAAATGTTACATTAGCAGCAGGGATATTCCCGTTATTCGTTAAAATAGTCGCATATAGTATGACATCACCAATATCAGCGAAGTTTGTACTCGTTAGTTTTGTAGCAACAATATTAGCAGTATTAATTTGTGTAGTTACTATATTGCTAGCAGTGTTTCTAACAAGAGCAGGTAAGTTTGGATCAGCGATAAAGCTATATTGAAGTGAAGCGCTGTTTTGAATTGGGTTTGGTGAAGGTAGCCCATTTGCACTTATTTGAAAAACAATCGTTGTAAAACCACCCGAAGGAATGGAGCCGACTTGAAGACCGGTACTAGGGTCTGCACCTAGTTGTAAAGCACCACCTATAAAAATACTATTTGGTACGATAGTGGTGCCATTAGGGATTATGTCGGTAACGATAACATTATTTGCTGTAGTATTGCCAAGATTAGCTAAAGAAATTGTATATGTGATTGGTTGCCCGACATCGGCGATAGTTAAATCTACTTCTTTGACAATCACTACATTTGCTAAATTAATTTGTGTACTTACAGTGTTACTTACAGATGTTTCTATAGTTGGTGGATCGCCCGGATTTAGAATAAAGCTATACTGTGTACTAGATGAATTTAATGTTGGGTTTTGTGTTGGTAAAGAGGTGACGGTTACTTGATAAGAGACAGTAAGTGAGCCATTAGCAGCAATGGAAGGTAGTGGAACACCTATATTTGGATCTGCGTTATTTTGAAGTACACCATTAATAAGAAAAGTATTTGGAATAAAGGTGGTACCGTCTGGATTCGTATCTACGAAAGTAGGGCTATCAGCAGAAACACTTCCTGCATTCGTCAAAGTAACAGTATAAGTTAATATATCCCCTACGGTAGCGAACGCTTGATCCACTGTTTTGGCTGAAATGACATTTGCATCGTTTACTTGAGTAAATGTAGTGGTTGAAGTAGTGTTCTTACTTACAGGTGAAGTGTTTGGATCAACGATAAAGTTATAGGAGATGGAAGCGCTATTTGAAATAGGGTTTGGATTTGGAATGCTAGTTATTACTACTTGGAATGAAGCTGTAATTGTAGTATTAGCATTGATGCTACCAATATTGATGCTAGCTGGTGTAACGCCTGGCTGAGTAACACTGTTAACTATAACGCTGTTTGGGACAAAGGTGGTTCCATTCGCAATTGAATCAGATAGTAATACATTGTTCGCTGCAACATTTCCATCGTTAGTAAGAGCAAAGGTGTAAGTTAATACATCGCCAACTTCCGCAAACGTTTTATCTACAGATTTATTAACATGGAGATTTGCTAGTCTAATTGTTGATGTAACAGAATTAGAATTTGCTGTTTTTGAAGTTGGTGGCAAACTTGGATTTACAGTGTAAATATAAGAGGCGAAAGCGTTATTAATGATAGGATTTTGGGCAGTGATGTTAATGACTGTTACTTGAAAGGATAAGGTAAAAGTAGCTCCACCAGGAATTGTGCCGATAGGTAAAGCAACGAGAGAATCTACATTCTGCAAAACTCCGTTTAGTGTTACAGTACCAAGAGTCAATATCGTTCCGTTTGGAAGTGGATCTGTTAGTTGAACGTTATTAGCGGCTGCATTTCCGCTGTTTGTAATAAGGATTGTATAACTTATCGTTTCGCCAATTGTGGCAAATTGTTTGTTAGTTGATTTTGTTAAAGTTAAATTCGCATTGTTAATTTGAGTGGAAACGAGATTAGAAGAAATGTTTTTTGTAACGGGAGATTGGCTAGGGTTGACGGTATATTGATAAGAAGCGCTTGATCCGTTAGATACGACATTTGACGCGGGTATTGTGTTTACTACTACTTGAAATGCAACATTTTTTATTGTGCCGCTTGGGATAGATCCAATGTTCACGCCGGTAGCGGGATTTGCGCCCACCTGTGTCGTGCCATCTATTGTTAAACTGTTTAGAACAAAAGTTGTTCCAGTAGGAATGATATCTGTAAAAATAACATTGTTCGCATTTGTATTACCTGTACCTGTAAAGGAAACGGTGTACGTTAGTGTATCACCAATATCTGCAAAATTTTTATCTACTGCTTTTGCCATTGTTACAGTAGCGTTATTCACTTGAGTAGATACGATATTGGTCGTATCAGTCCCACTTACTGCAGGTTGATTTGGTACAGGAATGTATTGATATGTTGTTGTACCACTATTTAATATTGGATTTGTTTGGGGGATAGAAGGAACGAATACTTGAAATGAAATAGTAGTAGTAGAATTTGCGGCAATGGATCCAATTGATATACCATTAGCGGGATTTGCGCCAGCTTGAGTAACTCCGTTCACAGTTACACTCCCTGGAATGAAAGTAGTCCCGCTTGGAATCGGATCCGTATATATAACATTTGTTGCAGCGATATTTCCTATATTAGCTAAGGCAATACTGTAAGTTAATGTTTCACCAATATCGGTAAAAAGTTTGTTGACTGATTTTGTTCCATTAATATCTGCCAGGTTAATTTGTGTTCCAGCAGAATTGCTTGTTGCAAGACCGTTAAAGGTTGTTCCTCCGGCGATTGGTGTATATTGAAATGTAATATTCGCAGTGTTAGAGATAGGATTTTGATTTGGAAGAGAAACGACAGTAGCTTGGAAGGTTACTGTGCGAGAAGTACCATTATTAATTGTTCCAAGAGATATACCAGCCGCGGGATTTGCATTTGTTTGTGGTACGTTATCTACTGTTACAGTGCCGGGTATAAAAGAAGTACCGTTAGGGAGACTATCTATAAAAATAGCGTTATTGGCAGGAAGAAGCCCGGTGTTAGGGATAGTAACTGTATAAGTGAGAATATCTCCAATTGCAGCAACGCTTTTATTCACGCTTTTCGTTGCTTGAATATTTGGGGAGTTTATATTAATTTGTAAGCCAACTGTATTTAACATATATGCATCTCCGTTAGTAGTTAAACGGATTGCGGCGGATACTTGTGAGTTTGTTAAATAAGAGGAAATGTCAATGGAAGTAATGTCCCAGCCCTGTCTTCCTGCGGAGATGTTTGTACTTGTAGAAGCACTTTGATTTCGCGTTCCAAATGTCCCTGTTGTATCTAAGTTTCCTGCAGCATTATTAACTTGAGAACCGAAGAAATTATTTATAGCATTGTTTGGTCCGGATAAAGCATTTAATGAACTGAAATTTGGTCCAAATAAAGCTTGATCCCCGGTTAAATCTGCATCTCCTTCGGTAGAACTTAAAAATAATCTCCCGCTTACTGGTCCTCCGGAAGGTGTTAAAAATCCAGAAACAGATACATCGGCACTACCAGTTTCTGCAGAAACACGGTTACCCGCTACATAAATGGTTAAGTTTCTTGCTGGCAATGTGCCGTTTTGATAAGCGACGATAAGCGTCCATCCAGCCGAATTAATTGTTCCATTAGAAGCATCTATAGGATCTACAAGTCCAGGAACCGATCCTGTAGTATAGGAACCAGAACCTCCCGCTTGAATAAGAGTTGTTACGTCTGCCGAACGAGTGTAAAAGCCAAATGTAATAGAGTTTGAAACAAATGTTTGATTTGAAGCCGTAACAGCTGAAGGAGTAATCGAGTATGTTGAAACAGGTGTTGAAAAAGAAACTGGGTTTCCTAATACACTCGTAATGTTTTGATCACGAGATAAATAGTTTCCACCCCAAACGAGTTCGGCGTAAAGAATAGTACTACCAGCAGGGATATTTAAAATAGCGGTAGAACTATTTTGTGTATAGTTTAACGTTGTACCAGCAGGAAAAGTAGGTACTTGTAAAGCAGTATTCGTAGTTGCGAATGCACCAATTGCCCCGATTGTACCAGCACGGTTTTGATTACTAATTTTACTTAAGCCTAAAGTATTTCCTGTAATAGCGAGTGCGCCGTTAGTGGTGGTAGAAAATCGATTCGTAATGGGCATGTTGTCACCTCATTTACAATATAGTCTTGGTCAAAATAACATATGTATGTGACAAATAAAGGGAAACATGTACAAGTTGATTTAGTAATAATGATTTAAATGTCTAGATAAGGGGATGGAGTATGATTGAATTGGAAATTAGGGTGGAGCGTCTTAGGAAAGAACAAATAGGCGATATTGTAGCATTATCTTCTTATATTGGCTGGGATTATAACAGAGAAGAAATTGAGACTATTTTTGATTCAGGTATCGTATATGGTGTGTGGAATGAGAGGGAGAAACTAATTGCTAGCGCGGCAATAATATTATATGGGGAAAAATTAGCGTCTATCGGAATGGTCATTGTACATCCAGATTATAAGGGGAGAGGGATTGGAAAGGCGATAACGAATTCATGTATTAAGAGCGTATCGGTTCAAACTCCCATTATACTTATTGCTACGGATGAGGGAAAGCCTCTATATGAAAAATTAGGATTTAGAGTAGTAAGCTATGTTTCTAAATACATATGTAACTCGTACAATGTGAATGATTATTGTGTAGGAAATGAAGATTATATGGTGAAGTATGAAGAGTGTGATTTAGAAGAAATAATAAAATTAGATGAAAATGCGTTTGGAACAAATAGAAAAGTATTTTTAACGAAAAGAATGATACAAAGTGAACAGTGCATCGTTGTAAAGGACAACAAACGAAATGTATTAGGTTACGGTTTAAGTATACAAACATCAGAAAATAAAATAATAGGACCAGTTGTTGCGAAAAATGATACGATGGCAATGAGGATTGTACATTATTTAGCAAGAGAGCATCATGGTAAATTAAGAATGGATGTACCAGAAGGAAAGAATGGTTTCATGAAAGAATTAGAGATTACTGGTTTTCAAAAGGTTAATACACCACCAATTATGATGAAAAATAGCGATAAATTATTAAAAAGGAGTAATGAACTGTATAGCATTGCAGCACAAGTTTTTGGGTGAAAAAAGAATCCTTTCGTGAAAAGGATTCTTTTTTATAGCCAATTTAATCACGATATTGGTCATGAGTAGGTTGAAAGAGGTCTTCTTCGACATCTCTAACAACTGAAAAATGATCAACGTTATAATGGCCGTGTAAAGTTTTATTGTGATGACCAATAATTTGCTCTGCAGACAATACGTTAGAATCAGTTGTTGAATGACCGTTTTTAATTAATGTAACGTCAAATCCTTGTACAGTTGCTGTCCTAACGGCAGTGTCGATGCAATGTTCTGTTTTACATCCGCCTATAACAATATGATTAATGTTTTCTTCTTTTAAAAGTTCAAGTAAAGAAGTGCCGTAGAATGAATTGGTTGCTGCTTTATTAATAAGGATTGCAGACTGGGGTACTTGAATTTGATTATGTACTTCAAATCCTTCGCCGCTGCCAGAAGCAACATCGATATCTCTTACGAAAACAATAAGAGCATTTGAATCTATTGCTTTCTGCAGTGCTGTATTTAGTGTAGATAATAGCTCGGTTTTGCGAAAAACTTCATTTTCTTGCTCATTTCCATCAATTAATTCTTGTTGAGCGTCGATAATTAATAGTGCTTGTTTCATCGTGTCTCCCCTTTAATATGAAATAAGTTCCATTTTACATATTCCTTCAGGTTGTTAGGAAATCCTCCATTGTAAGCGAAGTAGAAGATTGATTTACAAAGTTGTCAAAGAAATTTCATTCTCATAGCATGTAAAAACATGTATGATAGGAGATGGAGAATTTTTGAGTAGGTGGGAATAACATGCAAACAGTAGAAGATTATCTTTCATTCTTACATACGAAAGGATTTAAATTATCAGAGGAAGCACAAGGGTTTATTATGTTCGGACAAGGATATACTGGTGCGTCTGATGGGATTGTGAACGCAGCAATAGAAGCAACAATTAAACATCAATTGCAGTTTGATGGTAGTTATTTCGTTGCGTTATTAGAACGATTGAAAGAGGAAGAAATTACAGATAAAAAAAGCGCTAAGGCTTTTATGCGGAAGTTACAAGCGTAACTTCACGCAGCCTGCGCTTCTTTTTTTGTTTTGGAAGGTAATTCAACAAAAATCATGCCTAGGAAAATACAGAGGCATCCGATAATAGCAGAAATAGAAAGTTGTTCGTTTGCAACGAGAACGCCTGTTAAGGCAGCAAAAACGGGTTCCATTGCGAAAATGATTGCTACTCTCGTTGGAGACGTATGTTTTTGTGCTGATGTTTGAATGAAAAAAGCAATGGATGTCGCAAATAGGGAAGTTAAAAATAGAGCGAATAAAAAGGAAGAATTCGTCCATAGTACTACTGAAAATAATTTTTCCCAATCTTCAAACAAAAAGGCGCAAATAGAAGAAAACATACCGACAGCTAATACTTGCGACGTGCTTAACAATAAAGGTGATATTTTCTTAGAGAAGAAGCCGTTAACAAGAATATGGGCAGCGAAAGCGACTGCACAACCGAGAACGAGTATGTCTCCAATGTTTAATTGAAAAGAATCAGCAGCTGTTAATAAGTATAAACCCGTTGTAGCTACAGCAATACCAAGTACGATGAAAATGGTAGCTTTTTGTTTTAAAAAGATAAATGATAAGATTGGGACCATAACAATGCTTAGCCCAGTTAAGAAACCTGCTTTTGAAGATGTTGTATAGAGTAAGCCAAATGTTTGCAATAAATAACCGACAAATAAGAAAAAACCAACGATTATCCCTGCCGTGCTACTATGTTTTATATCTTGTTTTGAAGTTTTTTGTGAGAAAATAATTCGAACGAATAATAAAATAATTCCAGCGAATAAAAAGCGAATACCATTAAACGTAAATGGACTAACGAAAGACATAGCGTTTTGAACGACAACAAACGTAGCTCCCCAAATAAAAGAGACAAATAATAAAGCAAGAGGAGCAATCCACTCTTTTTTCACACTCATACCCCCGTTAATTTTGTAATATAGCTTTTCTAGCTAATTCATCAGCTACTTTATTTTGACTACTTGGAATCCACTTAATAAAAAAGAGATCGAAGTTTTTTATGTACTGCAGTGCTTCATCTAAAAGAGGTGCAAATATTTTATTTTTTGCGTATTCCTTTTCAACAGCCCGTTCGACAAGCTGGGAATCTGTACGAAAAGAGACAGTGCTATAATTATGCTCGATGCAATATTTTAATGCTAGAAGTAAAGCGCGATATTCTGCTTCATGATTGGACATTGTTCCAAGTGGTAATGATAATTGTACAGGCGGCTGAACGCCTTTAATAAACACTCCTGCACCAGAAGGACCAGGATTTCCTTTTGATGCACCATCAATATATACTTCAATCAAAATGAGAAACCTCCAAATTATAAGATTATCCCCTACTTAAATATTTTTTGAAGTAGGGGATAGAGTAGTTATCCGATTGTGATGCTGTAACGACATGTAAATGTTTCATTCGCTTGTAAAGATTGAATTCCCTTTTTGTCCTTGAAATCTTTTGCTGGTTTTACTTCATCAGCGATTCCGTACCAAGGTTCAATACATAAGAAAGGTGCGTTATCCCCTGGTGTCCATACGCCGACAAATGGGAATCCATCAAATTCTACTTTTACAAATTTATTATGTTTATGAGAACGAATAGAAATTTCATCCGTATTCATATTTTCAAAAATAAGCGCATCATTTTTGAATAAATCATATGTAAGTGGCAGTTCAGTCGTATTTTCAGCGATTAATTGCTTTTTGTTTGAAAGGTAAGGTCCTTCTAATACGCTTGTTTCTAAGCGTTCCGAACCATTAAACGCTAAGTGATAATCTGTAAATGATTCACCGTCCAATAAAGGGAAGTTGAATCCAGGATGTGCTCCGATTGAGAAGAACATCTCTTTAGAAGTAGGATTGTTTACTTCATATGTTACATGAACGCTTTGTCCATCTAGCTCATAAGAAACGAGTAATTCGAATTCATATGGGTATTTTTTTAATGTTTCTTCATTACTAGTAACGATATAAGTGATCTTTGTTTCACTTTGTTCTTTCACAGAGAAAGTAAGATCACGAGCGAAACCGTGTTGTGTTAATGAATATGGTTTACCGTCTACGTAGTATGTATTATCTACTAATCGGCCGACAATTGGAAACAAAATTGGTGCACGGCGTCCCCAATAAGTAGAATCACCTTGCCATAAATATTCTGTGTTGTCTTCTTTTAAGCGAACGCTCTGTAATTCTGCACCTTTGTCAGAAATGGAAACGATCACTTTTTCATTTTGAATTGTTGCTGTCATGAAGTGAAACCTCCTAAATCTTTCATATGTTTCATTATACGTTGTCTAAAAGGAAAAAGGTAGTTTATGATAGGAATCTATTGACGAAAGAGGGGCTACGACGTAAAATATAATCTTGTTGCTTAAAAAACGAATAACGTGGTTCGAAACCATCCCACGTAAAAAAACTAAGGAGATTTTGTCATGAATATTAGAACTTTAGTCGGTAATGGTATTTTAGCGGGATTATATATTGCTGTTTCTATGCTTATTCAGCCATTTGGCTTTACGAATGTACAATTTCGTATTTCAGAGATGTTTAATCATCTCGTTGTATTTAACAAGAAAGCAATTTACGGAATTGTATTAGGTGTATTTTTAACGAATCTCTTGTTCTCACCTATGATCGCTTATGATTTAGTATTTGGAGTAGGTCAATCTATTCTTGCATTAGTTGCAACGATTATTTCTATGCGATTTATTAAAGGTGTTTGGGCTCGTATGATTTTTAATACAGTTATCTTTACGATTACAATGTTTATGATTGCAATTGAACTTCATCTTGCATTGGGTTTACCATTTATGTTGTCTTGGTTAACATGTGCAATCGGTGAATTTGTTGTCATGGCGATTGGTATGCCTGTAATGTACTGGATTAATAAGCGAGTACAATTTGAAAGATTTATGTAATAGATGAAAGGGCTATTCCTATAGGGATAGCTCTTTTTGCATGTGATAATATTGAATATAATTCTTTGACTCTTGATAAAATATAATAAAATAAAGTGAGGCTTTTATTAGCTGGCTACATATAAGAAGTCTTACATAAGGGGAATGTAGTATGAAATATAAAATTCATTGGTTGTATAAAACGAAGCGCGGATTGCAGACGGAATTAACAACAGAGTATATGAACATAGAAGAAATACTTCAATTTGCAGAGGATTTTGAGAAAACAGGAAGAGTAAAAGAATTTTCATTTTATGATGAAATGGACGCAGAATGGTCATTAAAAGAGATGAAAAAGTTAAGTAAGCAAGTAGAGGAAGAGCCCCAAGAAATACTCGTTTATTTTGATGGGGGGTATGATGTGCAAACGAAAGAAGCTGGCGTTGGTATATGTGTGTATTATAAAAAAGGAAATACAAACTACCGCATTCGCCGCAATGCATATATAGAAGGTATAGATGATAATAATGAAGCGGAGTATGCATCACTATTATACGGTATGAATATACTCGAGGAATTAGGGATTAAATATGAAGCAGTTACACTTCGCGGCGATTCTCAAGTTGTATTGCAGCAATTAGCCGGAGAATGGCCTTGTTATGATGAGCATTTAAACCATTATTTAGATCAAATTGAACAAAAGGCGAAGCAAATGAAATTAAAACTTGTATGTGAACCAATATCTAGAAAACAAAATAAAGAAGCACATCAATTAGCAACGCAAGCATTAGAAGGGACAGTCATTGATAGTCATAAAGAAATAACCGAATAGAGAGGTGCAAAGGTGGATAAAAAGCAACTCATTACAGAGGTAAATGACTTATTAGAAACATACTGTGAAGGATGTTTCTTGCGAGAACATAATCGAAAGACAAATAGTAAGTATTATGCTCATTCATTTTGTATAAGACAATGTACAGTTGGAGAAACATTGAAAAAGTATGGAGAACAGTTGTCATAAAAAAACATCCAGAGAAAATTCTCTGGATGTTTTTTTAGTGCTTTGCTTCGTTTAATTGCTGCTCGCATTTGCTTAGTTTCTTTTCCTCGTTCATTAAAAATGGTTCATCTAAATCTACTGCAACAGATTTCATAATTTCAAGCTGTGAGCGAGCTGCTTCTACTGCAGTAGTGGCATGCTCTAATGTGTCTGGATCCATTGAAATTGTTGCAGAACCTACCATCTTTTGTGCTGTTTCTACACGGAATTTTACTTCTTCAAAATCATTTACTTCTGATCCCATTGTTACTGCCTCCTTTGTATATTGCGCATTTCACATAGTTTTTGCTCTGTAAAACGGAAATATACAAAGGAATAATAAAGGAGGTTACCAAGTAAGGTAACCTCCTGTTATATGTTGGATTAAAGTTTTACTACGTTAGCAGCTTGAGGTCCACGGTTACCTTCAGTAATGTCGAAAGATACTTCTTGACCTTCTTCTAAAGCTTTGTAGCCATCTCCTTGAATAGCAGAGAAATGTACGAATACATCGTCAGCGCCTTCCATTTCGATAAATCCAAAACCTTTTTCGTTGTTAAACCATTTTACTTTTCCTTGCATGTTATAATTCCTCCTAAAAGCGTTTACTATTTTCATTTAGTGAAATTCATTTGAAAAATAATATAAACTAAAAATGCTATATTCTTGAATATTCTGCTAAATGATTAATTTAAATATACACGAATTGGGAGAATTTAGTCAAGTAAGCGATTTTATTTTTTGTATTTTTAAATAATTTTTCAGTCGAATTTTTAAATAGGTATAGGACAGGCCGAGTATGTAATATTCTTAATTGAATGCTATACATAATGAGGTGAAAGAATGAATAAGTCTTACTTATTAGATAATGAAGAAATGAGAACGAGAACTGACATACCGGATTGGGTTGCAAAAGAATTTGAGATTTTTTCAAGTGTCGTGTTAGAACCAACTTTTCCATGTTATTTCGGTTTAACAGCTTTGAAAAAGAATGAACTTCGCTATTCATTTCTTTCTCATAATAATTGGAGTCATTTACCACATACAATGTTATCTTTTTTAGAGTTAATGAAAGAGAGGCCGATTGTAAGAAGGGGCTTTTTCCTTTTTGTAGAACCGGAATGTGAAGAACAATCACTCGAATATTACCGTGATTCCTTTTGGAAAGTGCTACAGTATTTACATGAAAACGATAATCAAGCATGGCCAAAGCAAATTCCTGAAGATCCAGACCATTATTTATGGGAATTTTCATTTGGTGGTGAGCCAATATTTGCATTTGGAAATGCGCCAGCTTATAAACAACGAAAAACTAGACATTTAGGGAATTCTCTCGTTATTGGGTTTCAGCCACGCACTATTTTTGATGGATTAGAGGGAGATCGTCCTAAAGGAGCATATTCAAGACAAATGGTCCGTGAGCGAGTTGAAAAGTGGGATCAATTGCCGAAACATCCTAACATTAGTCATTACGGTGACCCAGAGCATCGTGAATGGAAACAATATTTCATAGGAGACGATGTAGAGCTAATAAAAGGGAAATGTCCTTTTCTTCATAGGATAGAAAAATAAGAGCCATCATCTGGATGGCTCTTTTGTATATTTTGGATAAAAAAGGGTATTTTATTATGAAAGCTAGTCTATTTTTTAAAATTACATCATTAACTAGTAGTAAAAAGAGAAGAAAGGATAGAGCGATGTTTGGAGCAATTATACAGCAAATCGTATTAGGTATTTCATTAGCTGCGCCAGTAGGGCCGATTAATATTGAAATGTTAAAACGAGGAATTGAACGTGGGTTTTGGCATGCTTGGGTTGTTGGAATTGGTGGAATGACTGCAGATGTTTTATTTATGCTTCTCATTTATTTCGGTTTATCTTCTGTGTTTATGTATACATATGTACAAGCGTTCATGTATTGCACGGGTTTTTTCTTGTTATTTTATTTAGGATTTCAAAGTGTAAAACAAGGAATTTTCCACTCGAATATGGAATATAAAAAAGAAGAGGTAGGTGGCCTTAAGCAATCGTTTATGGCAGGATTTTTAATTGCGATATCCAATCCATTAAATCTTGTTTTTTGGTTTGGTATATACGGAAGTACACTTAGCTCATTACTTACGAAGGTAACGAAACAAGAAGCTTTTTTGTACAGTCTTTGCATTATTGCCGGTATTATTTTATGGAATTTAAATATTGCTTTTTCTGTACATTTTGGAAGAACTTTATTAAAACCAAAAGCGCTTGGCTATATAACAGCCGGAGCAGGTATTATTTTAGTAGGGTACTCTATACATTTTGCATACAAAGCTTTACAGTTGTTCACATAAGATTGAAGGGGAGATTTTTATGTATCGAACCACTATTGACGGAAAAGAAATTATAATTACGTTAGCGCCAAAAGTCCGAAGAGAAATTACTGATAGAAATCCACTATATGAAGCGGTATTTCATAATGCTGCAAGATTGCTACAAACAAAGCAACCGACGTTTGCAGTAAATCATGAAATATTTGGTCTCATTATTGGAGAAGTGCAAAGAGGAGAAGTAACAGTGTTTGCGGTGGAACATATTATTCCGAAGCAAAATATATTTGGACCGAACAATTTTTTCTCGACAATAGAACAGCAGGCAAATTTGTAAAATGAATAGAATAAGAATAGAAAAGAAATAGTCGTAACGATATGTTGCGGCTGTTTTTTTGGAAAAGGGGGAAACAAGATGAAGAAAGTGGGGAAAGAGTTCTTTTTACAACATGATATCGTTATTATGTATAGCATTCTATTTATTTTCATTATTATTTTAAAAATGCAATTTTTCACGTGGTTTGACATGTTAGCATGTATGTTTGGGATTGTTTTCTATACACTTAATGAATACATGACACATCGTTTTTTATTCCATATTAAGCCGCCTAAAAACACATTTCTATTAAAAATGTTAAGAAGATTACATTATGATCACCACGTATATCCAGATGATTTAAAACTTTTGTTTTTACCTGTATGGTTTAGTATACCTAGTTTTACTATTTATTTGCTTATAGCATATGGTATTACAAAAAGTGTTACTATTACACTTTCATTTGGAATCGGAATGATTATCATGCTGCTCGTTTACGAATGGAAACATTATATTGCCCATAGACCGATTCGTCCCGTCACTAAGTTTGGAAGATGGCTAAAAAAACAACATATATTACACCATTATAAAAACGAAAAGTTTTGGTTCGGTGTTTCAAATCCAGTATTCGATTTTATATTTGGAACACTTAAAGACGGAAAAGATGTTGAGTTAAGCGAAACAGCTCGTAATTTAGAAAAGGAAAAAAAGACAAAAGTAGTGCGTTAAGCACTGCTTTTGTCTTAATGAGGAAAAAATAAGTAAGGTGTCACTTTATTTTGAAAAAGTATATTAAAAATTTAGGAGAAATTGCCGAAAAATGTCTATCGAAAAATCTTTGCATGAATGCATGGATTGTCTAAAATAAGTATAAGTTTCTGAATATTTATAAAATTTAGTCTTTAGGTATACAAGGAGGAAGTGTATTTCAAGTAAGAGAGGGGATCGGTTAATGAAACGAGATGATACGTCAGCACGTAAGTTGCAAAATGAAGTGAATTATACAGAGGTCGTTCAGTCGGAAGAATTTCAATTGTTATTAAATACGAAAAAGAAGTTTATCGTTCCAATGAGTATTTTCTTTTTTAGTTTTTTTATTGCACTGCCTATTTTAACGTCGTATTCAAAGGTGCTTAATACACCTGCATTTGGTGACGTTACATGGGCGTGGGTATTTGCTTTTTCCCAATTTATCATGACATGGGCACTATGTATGATTTATAGCAAAAAAGCAGAATCATTTGATGAAATCTCCCAAAAAATTCTGCAAGATATGCAAAAAAGGAGGGGCTGAACTTGAATACTACTGCATTTGCACTATTTTTAATTATTGTTCTTGGTACGCTCGTCATAACATATTTTGCATCGAAAAAAACGAAAAATGCGAGTGAATTTTATACGGCTGGAGGGGGATTAACTGGTTGGCAAAATGGTCTGGCCATCGCTGGAGATTACATGTCTGCTGCTTCATTTCTTGGTATAGCCGGAGCAATCGCATTAACTGGGTTTGATGGATTCTTTTATAGTATCGGTTTTTTAGTTGCTTATTTAGTTGTACTATATCTTGTTGCAGAACCGCTTAGAAATTTAGGGAAGTATACTTTGGCGGATATGATTGCAGCACGCTTTGATGCGAAAAAAGTTCGGGGAGTTGCAGCTCTTAATACGATGACGATTTCTATCTTTTATATGATTGCACAATTAGTTGGCGCGGGTGCACTTATTAAATTATTATTAGGGATTGAATATACGACATCTGTATTAATCGTTGGAACACTTATGACGGTGTATGTTATTTTTGGAGGGATGACAGCAACAAGCTGGGTACAAATTGTTAAAGCGGTACTACTAATGGCTGGTACGTTTATTATTTCTGTTATCGTTTTCGCAAAGTTTAATTTTAGTGTGACTGAAATGTTTGCACAAATGAAAACAGCTACGCCATTAAAAGATTCGTTTTTAAATCCAGGAGTAAAGTATAAAGTTGGCCTTGATACACTTTCTTTAAATTTAGGACTAGTTCTCGGTACAGCGGGATTACCACATATACTTGTCCGCTTTTTTACAGTACGTGATGCAAAAACAGCACGTCAATCTGTTGTATATGCGACGTGGTTAATTGGTGCGTTTTATATTATGACGATTTTCTTAGGGTTTGGAGCAGCAGCGTTTGTAGGAAATGAGGCAATTATTAAAGCGAATCCAGCGGGTAATATGGCAGCACCTTTATTAGCTAAAGCGTTAGGTGGGGACTTCTTATTTGCTTTCGTATCAGCAATTGCTTTTGCAACGATTTTGGCTGTAGTGGCAGGTCTTGTATTAACAGCAGCATCAGCATTCGCTCATGATTTTTATAATGAAATCATTCGTAAAGGAAAATCAACGGAAAAAGAGCAAGTATCTATGGCTCGTTATGCATCTATTGGAGTAGCGATACTATCTATCATACTTGCATTATTTGCCCAAACATTAAACGTAGCATTTTTAGTATCATTAGCATTTGCAGTTGCAGCGAGTGCAAATCTACCAGTAATTTTATTTACAATATATTGGAAGCGTTTTAATACAACGGGTGCTATTTCGGGTATGATTGTAGGTCTCGTATCAGCAATTGTTCTCGTAGCGTTGAGTCCGAATGTTTGGAATCCTGTAGCTGGAAAAGCTATTTTTGTTGGGGAAGCGTTATTCCCATATACGACACCAGGAATTATTTCAATTCCACTCGGATTTCTTGCAGCATATTTAGGAACGGTTTTATCTAGTAAGAAAGAAGATGCAGCGAAATTTGATGAAATTCTCGTGAAATCTAATACTGGTCATGGCATTAGCGATGCGTCTTCACATTAAATAAAAGAGGAGCTTTTCGATAGATAAGAAAAGCTCTTTTTTCTTTTGTCATTTTCTTGTAAATATTACTGATTTGTAAGTAGGATTTGTCTTAATTTTGTGGAATGAAAATAGCAGGGAGAAATTTAAGTCATCATGGCACCAGCGCAGCTTTTGTGAAAAATAAGTTGTTATGGAAGGTGGAATTAATGATGAAAACGAAGCAAACTGATGAATTATTAGCAAAAGATGAGCAATATGTTTGGCACGGAATGCGTCCCTTTAGTCCAAATAGCACAATGGTAGGGGCAAAAGCTGAAGGATGCTGGGTTGAAGATATACAAGGAAAAAGATATTTAGATGGTATGAGTGGCCTTTGGTGCGTAAATAGTGGATATGGAAGAAAAGAGCTTGCAGAAGCGGCTTATAAGCAATTACAAACATTATCATATTTTCCAATGTCACAATCACATGAGCCAGCTATAAAGCTTGCTGAAAAGTTAAACGAGTGGCTTGGTGGAGAGTATGTTATTTTCTTCTCAAATAGTGGATCAGAAGCGAACGAAACAGCTTTTAAAATAGCAAGACAATACTATGCTCAAAAAGGTGAACCACATCGTTATAAATTTATGTCACGTTATCGCGGGTATCACGGGAATACAATGGCGACAATGGCAGCGACGGGACAAGCGCAGCGTAGATATCAATATGAACCGTTTGCTTCAGGTTTTTTACATGTAACACCACCGGATTGTTACCGTATGCCTGAAATTGAAGGGCAGCATATTTATGATGTAGAATGTGTAAAAGAAGTCAATCGTGTTATGACGTGGGAATTAAGTGAAACAATTGCTGCTTTTATTATGGAACCTATTATTACAGGCGGGGGCATATTAATGCCACCACAAGACTATATGAAAGCTGTTCATGAGACGTGTCAAAAACACGGTGCCTTGCTTATTAGTGATGAAGTGATTTGCGGTTTTGGGCGTACAGGAAAAGCATTTGGATTTATGAATTATGATGTAAAGCCTGATATTATTACAATGGCAAAAGGTATTACGAGCGCATATTTACCATTATCTGCAACAGCTGTGAAAAAAGAAATATATGAGGCTTTTAAAGGTAAAGGAGAATATGAATTCTTCCGCCATATTAATACATTTGGTGGAAATCCAGCAGCTTGTGCATTAGCACTTAAAAATTTAGAGATTATGGAGAATGAAAATTTAATTGAGCGATCTGCACAAATGGGTTCCCTTTTATTAGAGCAACTAAAAGATGAAATTGGGGAACATCCACTTGTTGGGAATATTAGAGGGAAAGGTCTATTAGTTGGAATCGAATTAGTAAATGATAAAGAGACGAAAGAGCCAATTGATAATGATAAAATAGCAAGTGTCGTAAATGCTTGTAAAGAAAAGGGATTAATTATCGGACGCAACGGTATGACAACGGCAGGATATAATAACGTTTTAACACTAGCACCGCCTCTTGTTATTTCAAGTGAAGAAATTGCCTTTGTTGTTGGAACGTTGAAGACGGCGATGGAACGTATTTAATAAATAGAGAGAGGAGCGAGCTGTAATATAAGGCTCGCTTTTGTTTAGTAGGAGGGGACTTTTAATGGAGAAATATGATCCTAACAAACATTATCACATCTGATATTATGAAGACGGATATGATTTAGAAGTGACGGCGTACAAAAGAATAAATGAACCAGTTTGGGATGCTTATATTCCGCACTATGAGGCAGACGATTTTTATAAGAAAGTGGAGGGAATGAAGCTAGGTAAATATATAGATGATTATGGCATTATGGTGTATTCATTTGAGAATGATATTGATGATAATGAAGTACGAATTATTTTTGAAAAATGGTTAAAAAAGAACGGGATTGTTTAAAGATAAAATAAAAAGGAGATTGCTATCTTATAAGATAGCAATCTCCTTTTATTAATATGAAATTTATTTACTTGCTTTCATTGCTTTATCTTTTGCACCAAAAGTGTATTTTAACATTGGTGGTGTAATCATTGTAGTTAAAATAACGACAATAACAATTGCTGTAAAGTAATCTTGCGCTAATAGACCTGAAGAAAGTCCTGTTCCTGCGATGATAAGTGCAACTTCACCACGAGAAACCATTCCAGCACCGATAATTGCAGAAGACTTAGCGTCAAATCCAGTCATGCGTGCACCAACACCACAACCGATTAATTTCGTTAATACAGCGATAATAGTTAATGCTAAGATGAACCAAATTTGATTGCCAATACCGTCAAATGTAATATTCATACCGATACTTACGAAGAACACGGGAACGAACATAGCGTAAGCGATTGGTTCTACTTTCTTTTCTACTTCATGTTTGTAGTTCGTTTGAGAAATAGCAATACCAGCTGCGAAAGCACCGATAATACCAGCAATTCCTAATAATTCGCCGAAATATGCGAATGAGAAACAGATGATAAGAGCCGCGCTCACGATAGACTCAGATACGCGTAGTGGTGATAACCAGCGCATAATCGCAGGAACACCTTTCCATCCGATTAAAATAATAGAAGCGAAGAATACAACTTTCTTCAAGATAACCATTGTTAAGTTAACATCATCAGTACCTAAGAAGCTCATTGCAAATGCTAATAAAATAACAACAAGAATGTCATCAAATACAGCGGCTCCAAGCATCGTCGTACTTTCACGTGTTTTCATTTTACCTAAATCACGAAGTGTTTGTACGGAAATACTAACACTTGTCGCACATAGAAGTAATCCTAAGAATACAGCGTTTCCTTGTTCCATTCCCATAACAAGACCGGAAACGTAACCACCTACGAATGGAAGAATGATACCTCCGAGTGCAACGGCTAAAGAAGAATTACGATTTGCATTTAATTCTTCTAAGTCTGTTTCAAGTCCAGCCATAAACATTAAAAGAATAACCCCGACATTACTTAATTGAGTTAGAAGCTCTGAATTTTCAATCCAACCTAATACAGCTGGACCGATAACGATACCGACAATTAATTTACCTAATACAGAAGGTTGACCTAATCTAACACTAAGATCACCAGCAAGCTTTGTACTTAATAAAATAAGTGCAATTTGAAAGAAAAATTCGAATTCCATCTGATCCTCTCCTCATCATTTTTAGTTTTATCATACGATTTCTCGGAATTTACCTAATGAAAATATGTAAAACCCATTAAACAAAAGGGTCTGATTACAAGTTCTTTTGAACTCGTAATTTGAACCTGTAATTAATATATAATAAAATTTATTAAAAATCAATGAAAAAATAGCAGATTTTCATGATGGAATTTGATTTAGGTATGAAGGGAATGGCTATATAATAAGAAGAAATAAGGCAATATTTTTAATGAATTGGAGAAGGAAACATGTTATTAGATAAACGCTTTACAATTGGAGAAATGGCAAAAATGCATAATATCGCAGAATCTACATTGAGGTATTATGATGAAAAAGGAATTTTTCATCCGTCCATTGTTGATCCTCAAACGAATTATCGTTATTATACAATCGATCAATTTTCACTGTTAGATACGATTAAATTTTTACGCCGGTTAAATATTCCGTTAAAGGAAATTAAGAAATATATTGATGAAAGAAATCCAACATACGCACTCAATTTACTGGAAAAACAACAAGAAATGATGCTGAAGAAACAAAGAGAAATTGAATATGCTTTAGCAAAAATGGAACATAGAATTCATTTAATAAAGAAGGCGACGAAAGCGGAAACCGATCGAATACTTATTAAAAAAATACCAAAAAGAAAAATAACAGCGATTGCAGTGGCGCCGAATACGACAGATGATATGTTTGATTATTATATCCATTCGCTTCAAAAAAATATGAAGCAAATGGATGATAGTCTATTTTCAGGAGATATAGGTGTGACAATTTCCAAAAAAGCATTCATGCAAAAGGAGTTTCAAGCATATAGCAGCGTATTTATTCTTTTGGATTATATGCCTTATCAAGTACATAGTTCAGATTCAATTAAAGCTGGTATGTTTGCGTGCGCTTATCATCATGGATCATATGAAGAAACAGGTGAAACATATAAGAAATTAATGGAATACATTGATCAAGAAGGATACGAAATAAGTGGAGATTCGATTGAGATTGGATTAATTGATTGGTCTGTAACAGAAAATCCAGAGGAGCAAGTAACAGAAATTCAAATTCCAGTAATGAAAAAATAGAGTGTAGGACTTCTATTAATTACAAACCTGCATCAATTCCGATAATTAAATTTCCTATTTTTTTAATTCTCTCTTGACCTTCAAGTTACTTGAAGGTTTAAACTGTGAACAGAGCGTTGAAAAAGGAGCATAATAGTATGGAAGCAACAGAAAAATTAAGAGAAAAACCAGTTAAAAGTTTATTTATTTCTTATTTAATACCAGCCGTTCTAGGAATGGTATTAATGTCAGTGAATATTGTAATTGACGCGATTATGATTAGTAGAGGAGTTGGGGCGAACGGTTTAGCAGGAGTAAACGTGGCTATTCCAGCGTTTTCGATTTTCTTCTCTATTTCATTATGGATCGGGATGGGCGGGGCAACGTTATATTCTATTGCATTAGGTGAAAATAAACGAGAAAGAGCAAGGTCTATTTTTACTCAATCCATGACGGTAGCAGTTGTTATCGTAGGTGTTTTAGCGGCTATTTGTTTATGGAGAATAGAAGATTTAGCGTACTTATTTGGTGCAAATGAAGTGATTTTACCATATGCGTTAGACTATTTACACGTATTACTAACATTTGGAATGATATACGTTTTAGAAAATATTTTAAGTACATTTATACGAAATGATGGAAATCCTAATTTAGCAATGGCTGGTCTTGTTGTAACAGCTGTATTAAATATACTGTTTGACTATATCTTTATTTTTATCTTTGGATGGGGCGTAACAGGTGCTGCTTCAGCGACTATTCTTTCAGCAGCGATTGGTTTCCTTGTATTATTAACTCATTTCTTTAGAAAAAGTAGCATTTTAAAATGGACGAAATTCCATTTTGAATGGGATACTGTCAAACAAATTATGGTGATTGGTTTCCCAAGTTTTACAGCAGAAAGCACAGTTGCAATCGTAACGATTGGTTTTAATATCGCATTTGTTCAATATGCAGGAGAAGTAGGAGTAGCTTCCTATGCGATGGTGAATAGTATTCATGCAATGACATTACTATTATTCTTCGGTGTTGGAGCAGCATTGCAACCAATTGCTAGTTTCCATTACGGGGCAAATTTATCAGAGAGACTTCGTGAAGGATTGAAGTTTGCTGTGAAAATTGCAGTTGTCCTCGGAGGCGTTGCGATAATTGTCGGATTATTCTTCGGGAAATATATCATTGGTTTATTTGATGTTCAATCTCCAGAATTATTGGAGTTAACCTTAACAGGTATTAGTTTATTCTTTATCCAATACGTATTTTTAGGTTATAACATTGTGTATGGAGAGTACTTCCAATCAGTGCGACAAACGAAGAAATCAGTACTTATTATAATGAGCCGAGGATTACTATTTATCATTCCATTGTTATGGATTATGCCGAAATTATTTGGGATAAACGGAATTTGGCTCGTTATGCCAGTTGCTGAAGTAATGACAGCAATTATCGTATTTACGATGAATCGTATGAAACATCCTGTTCCATTAAATATGGCAGGAGAGAAAGAAGCGATATGATGAAGAAAATCCCCTTAAGCAATTAAGGGGATTTTTTTATTCCTTTAAACTAATCGCAAAAGATCCATCCGTTTCTTGAACAGAAGCGAAAGCAACGTTTTTAATATTTGTAATTCCTTTTTCTTTTAATTCTTTATATAACCATTTTTCATCTTTATGGATTAACTTTAAGTTATCGTATTGAATTTGTGAATCGACGATAAGTGCAATTGGTAATCCAGCATACTTAACATCTATGTTTAAATCTTTTGGAGTTAATGGTACAAGTTCTCTTTTTGGTAAAATACTAATAGCTCCGTTCGCTTCTAAAATGGCGTATTCAATTTCATGAACACTCGGATATCCTGCAACGCGAAGATTAGAAAGTAGTTCGGCAATGGGATATCTACTTTTTTGTAAGTTCTCAAAAATAATATCACCATGTTTAATTAAAATGATAGGGTGTCCGAGAATAAAACGATTTAGTTTGTTGAATAGGCTTAATTTTGTAAGGAGTAAATGTAAACATGTAATAACAACCATACCGAGAAATGCTTGTAAAGCACCAGAGACGGGGATGGCCTGGAAAGCTAAATAAGATAAAAAAATTATAGCCCCAAAATCATGAGGAGTTAGTTGTGCTAACGCGGATTTACCGAGTAACTTAAGCGATAGTAAAAATAAGATGAAAAAGAACGACACGTTACATAAAAAGAGAAGCAATAGAGACACTCCTTCGTGTAAAGTTGTACTTACTATTCCCGAAAGTAATATAAATATTACCTTTCAGAGGATAAATTAGGGTTTATTGGAATTTGTCTGTATACAAACAAATAAATGGATATTATCATGAAGGAAGTAAAAGAAAATAGGAGTATATGAGTATGAGAAAGAAGAGAATAATAAAGTGCATTTTAGTTGTTATAATGATTTGCGCCGTATATGCGGGGTTTTTACAATATCACATTTATAAGCATGGACATATGAATGCAAGTGACGATGCTGAGTACATAATTGTACTAGGATCGAAAGTAAATGGAACGAAACCATCTTATTCATTGCAATATCGTATTGATAAAGCAGCTGAATATTTAAAATCACATGAGAAAACAATCGCTATTGTATCTGGAGGACAAGGAAAAGGTGAAGACATTTCAGAAGCATTAGCAATGAAACAAGGACTAATAAAACAAAACATCGCAGAAGACCGTATTATAATGGAGGACAAATCTACGAGTACAGATGAGAATATTACATTCTCAAAACCGTTAATTCCAGCCGATATGAAAAAAGGTATGATCGTAACAAACGATTTTCATATGTTTAGAGCGAAAAAAATAGCGGCCAAACAAGGTTTACAATTAGAAGGTCTTCCGGCAAAAACACCGAAACCAATCATCATTCCATCGAATGTACGAGAATATTTAGCAATTACACAGTATTGGTTTATGAATCGAATATAGTGAAAGTGATCCCGCCTGAAAATTCAGACGGGATTTAATTTGAGGAAAATCTTACAAATATGTCACGTTAGTGAAAGGTAAAGCGATAGTTTCTAGAATGGTTTCCTGACATAATGAAGGTAACAAAAACTATTTAGAGGTGAATCGGATGAAAGGAAATAATATTTTATCTTCGTTATGTTACTTTAGTATCTTTTTTGCACCATTTTTACTACCAATTATCGTGTACTTTGTTGCAGAAGATGAAGTGAAATATCACGCGAAAAAAGCATTTTGGTCACATGTTTTCCCATACGCAATCTTATTTGGAGGACTAGCAGTATCAGGCATGTACGGTTTAGGTTTTAATCAATCTGACGGTGCTGGAATTGGAATGATTATCACATATGCAGTGTTCATTCTTGTAGGAATTTACTATTTCATTTGGAATATCGTAAAAGGTATTAAAGTGTTGAAAACGGCGTAATAAGACAATGAAAAATTTCATTTATCGTATTCATAGACGTTTTAAAAAAAGAGCAATTCAAAAAAAGAATTGCTCTTTTTGTGCTTATAAGTTGTGAATATTAAAAAAGATGTGTTAATTTTTCATTATGAAGAGAAAAAGGAGTGATTTTCATGAATGAGATAATACATAAGATAGAGCAACACGTTTCAGTTCGTAAATATAAAGAAGAAGCAATTCCGAAAGATGTAGTAGAAAAGATGGTGCACGCTGCGCAACATGCGGCTTCATCACATTTTGTACAGGCGTATTCTGTTATATATGTAACAGATCAAGACCTAAAGGCTAAACTAGCAGAGCTATCCGGAAATCGCCATGTGAAAGACTGCGCAGCATTTTTTGTTTGTTGTGCAGATTTAAAACGACTTGAAATGGCATGTGAAAAACATGGTACAGAAATAAAGCATGAAGGAGTGGAAGACTTTATCGTTGCGACGGTAGATGCTTCACTTTTTGCGCAAAACTTAGCGTTAGCAGCAGAGTCATTAGGATACGGAATTTGCTATATTGGTGGAATTCGTAATAATCCGAGAGAAGTGAGCGAATTGCTTCATTTACCGGATAAAGTATACCCTGTATTCGGAATGACAGTCGGTGTACCAGATGAAGAACATGGAGTTAAACCACGTTTACCAGTAGCAGCAGTTCTTCATGAAAATGGATATGATGAAAAGAAATATGATGAATTATTAAATGAATATGATGAAACGATGAACTCGTATTACAAAGAAAGATCATCAAACAAGAAAAGCGTAACATGGACGGAATCAATGAGTTCGTTTATGTCTAAAGAAAAAAGAATGCATATGAAAGAGTTTTTAAGTGAAAAAGGATTAAATAAGAAGTGAGTAAAGAGGCAAACCTGTGATGCGGGTTTGCCTTTTTTTGAAGGAGAAATACCTAAGGCCAGAAAGTTGTCTATTCTTTCTGATCTTAGGTATTTTGTTTGTTATCATATACATAGAAATAAAAATTAATAATTTTTTACAAAAGTGATAGAAAATGAGAATAAAATGCCAATAGTAAGTAAAAGCAGCTGCTAAAGGGGAACTGAGGAAGGAAGAGGCTTATGATTTTCAATTCTGAAAAGGATTTAATTATAGCTATGAAAAAACATGATCAAGATGCTTTGAAAGAAGTGATTGATCAATATGGAAAATTAATTTTGTACATTATTCATAAATCATTAAGTACCCCTATTGAAAAACAATATGTGGATGATTGTTATAACGATGTATTTACTGTCATTTGGTTTAATATCGATCAATTTGATACAGAAAAGGGAAACTTAAAATCTTGGATGATTGGTATTACTAAATTGAAGGCATTGGAATATAAAAAGAAAGTATATAAAGAGAATAAAATCGATAAAGACGTAGAAATAGATACAGGTGTACATGATAGGTACGAAATAGAACAAGAAGAAGAGATTATGGAAATAGTTCAAGATTTAAATAAGAAAGATCGATATATTTTTTTAAAGAGGTATATTGATGGATATTCCATTGACGATATTGCGAAAGAATTAAAAGTAACGGCGGATTATATATACAATCGAATTTCTCGTGGGAAGAAAAAACTTCAAAAACTGTGGAAAGGGAGTGTGTAATATGGATAAAAGATTATTATCGATGTTAAATGAGCTCCAATATTCAGAGGAAGAAATTACACGTTTAGAGAAAGAAGCAAATGAGTCTATCAATATAGATAAGTATTATGTAAGAAATGGAGAGTTACTAAAAAAATTAACTTTACAAATGTTAGAAGAGTCAATTCGAAGTGAATTACAAGTTGATGAAGAAATTAAGAAGGAACTGTTATTAGACGAAGGGTATATGACAAATAATAAAGTCATACCAAATATATATTACGTAGGAGCTACTTTCTATTATTATCTCGTTTTAACAAATAAAAGAGTGATTATGAAAGGATTAGATTGTTATTTTAAAAAGACACATGAACATAGCATGCCAATAGAGGATATACAATCCATTTCGCAACATAAAAAAATGAAAAATGTCTTTGAGATTAAATATAATAACACTCATATACAATTTGGAAGTATTAAGTATGCACGTGAAGTTGCAATGATAGTTATGGAGTTAAAAAAGCGCGGAGTAAAAGTAGAAAAGTATACAGATTTTGAAAAAGGGTTTTTCTTATTTTTTAATATATTTGTGATAGTAAGTGCAGGTCTTTGTTTTATAAAATATTTAATGTAAAAAGCGGCATAATAGCCGCTTTTTATCGTTTTATCACGCTATTTTCCGGGCAGTAAGAACCCCATCTCAAAATTCAGGGGAAGCAAAGAAGTTAGGTGGGGATGAACAAAACCCCCACTGATTAAAGTTCCACTTTATTTAGTATTTTGATTTGAAATATTGGTCTTATGAAAGAACGATGATTGCTAATTGTAAACTGCCAATAAGGTCATTTAAGTTTTGATATGGAATACCCCGCCGGAAAATAGAGCAATAATTTCGTTTGAACATATCTGTTATTGTACGATTTAAAGCACCTTCTATAACAAGTTCAAACTTTCAATAAGAAGATACCCCCCTGTACAACTTAAAAGAATGTACGTAAATATTTTGAAAATCCGTTGATTAATCCATTTAAAAATAATTTGTCCTATAAACAAACCTAAAAAGACAATTGGAATGGCATAAAAACTTGATTCCCAAATGGTTTTGTTTGTGCCAGTAAAGAGTATTTGGGTTACTAGACTAATGAAATATATAAACAGATAAAAAGCTAATGTAGTTGCTCTTAACTTCTTTTTTTCAGTATTAGTTCCTGTAAAATAAAGTAATAGGGGAGGACCTGGCATACCGATACTGGTCGTTAAAAGACCAGATAATCCGCCAACTATGAAATCTCTAGATTGTGTTGATCTAACCTTAACGTTGCATATTAGCAATAATGTTAATAGTAAGAGTAGGATGCTAACTGCTAATTTAAAAATGTTTATGTTAACGGAAATGAAGATTAAAATGCCAAAAGGAACACCAACTATACTCCCAAAAATAAACCTTTTCAGTAGAACAAAATCAACGTCCATTCTTATTTTCCAAATGAGTGAAATGGAGATAATTAAAGATAAAATAATGTTTATTTGTATAGCTTCTTGTGGTAGAAATAACATAAGTAAGAAAGGGGTTGCCATTATGGAAAAGCCAAAACCTGTACTTGCTTGCAGAATAGAAGCCACTAATATAATACATACGAAAATGAATGTGATACCCAAAACAGCCCTCCTATTTAATTCAGTTTAACTAGTTAAAGTCTATTATTTAAGTGCAATATTTCACAAACTTGTTTATATTTTAACATAAATATCTAGTTTTTTCTCAAATAGTGTTGCCATATAAGGCTCTTTAACTAAAAAATCCGACTTACATTTTTAAACAATTTTATTATGGGGAAACAAATAATGAATGGGATCAAAATTTATTGATTATCATTAAATTATTCACTGAGATCCCCGCGATAAAACAAGAACAGCCATATAAAACTTACAAAAATACAACATATAGCTAATAAACTGCCAATCATTTGAGGAGAAAGAATTTCTAACAGCTCTCCTGTAAAAAACATCGATAACTGAATAAGAGATCCGTAAATGGAATAATGGAATGAAAAAACTTTACCCATCATATTTTCGTGTGTGTAAGTTTGAAGTAATGTCGTATCAAGTGGAACGATGATTCCTCCTGCTATGCGCATACAGAATAAAGTAATGATACCGATAATAAGTTGATCGGATAGAATGAATCCGAGAAAGAAAATTCCTTGTAATAAGTAGGCCCAACCGAATACTTTTTTCATTTTTTCTTTATTATGAGACATATAAAGATTAACGAGGAGGCTTCCAATCATAAGCCCAGTGCCTTGAACTGTATATAAAATTCCAATGTTAGTGTGGAAAATTCTCTCGGCATAGATCGTTAGAAGTAGTTGATAAGCGCCGCCAATAATGCCCCATGAAATGCCGACAAGAATTAATGTTAAAATGATTTTTGTTTGTAATATGTATGTATAACCATCTTTTATATCAGTGAAAAATGCTTTTTTCTTGTTACAAGTATTATGAGTAAGGATACTCATAGTATAAATAAAATAAGCTGAAATAAAGTATGATAGGCTATTTACTAAAAAAGCGAACTCAATATGTAAAGATTGTGCAAGTATCCAGCCCAAAGAAGCACCTATAATAGACATAAAACCAGTAATTGTACTAGAAAGAGAGTTAGCAGTTACGAAATGGTTTTGGTGTACGATATTTTTTAAAGTTGCTTGTTTAGCCGGCTCAAATAAACAAGAAAGTACAGATAAACATATATTAGCAATGAAAATAATCTCAATTTTATAGCCTGCGAGTAAGTATGTAAGGACTAGAATTCCCCGTGTAATATCGGTGGAAATCAAAATATTTTTTTAGAAAAACGATCTACAACTCCGCCAATGAAAGGACTAAGAAGAAGCGCTGGTAACCCTTTACTTATAAAAGTAAGTGCGATCATAAACGGCGATTCCGTTATGCTGTAGACAAA
Source organism: Bacillus cereus group sp. BfR-BA-01524 (assembly GCF_022662595.1). Lineage (NCBI taxonomy): Bacteria > Bacillati > Bacillota > Bacilli > Caryophanales > Bacillaceae > Bacillus > Bacillus cereus group sp. BfR-BA-01524. The sequence continues at coordinate 73,162 of NZ_JAKUDW010000005.1, forward strand.
TGTTAATAAAGCTACCGTATGAAACCAATCCCCAAGTACACTGAATGTTTGCCCATAAAATAGTTTATTGAAGTTTTTATTTGTTTTAAGAAGTGTGGAATAAGAAACTGACATAAATAGATTAATCCTTATGTAATGATGATGCTTGAACTTGTTTTTTCCATTTGCTTAAATACACTTTTTCCTCTGTAGGAAGTCCAACAGGTAATTGTGCGATCAACTCTAAACTATTTCCATCAGGATCGTTAAAGTATACGGAGGCGTGTGCTAATTCTGGAAAAACAATCGGTTCAATTGGCTCCATCCCAAAGTCTTTTCGTGCTGAAATTCCTTTTTGATTTAGCCAATATATCGCATTTTCTAAATCATGTAAGCTAACTTGAAAGGCGATATGTCGTAAAGAGGGGTGATAATGAACTTTATATTCTGCCCCTTCCCAAAGGCCGAGCCAACTTTTATTTTCTGTAATCCAAAAGAAAGCAATATTGTCTCCTCTTTTATATAATGTTAGGCCTAGTGATTCGTAAAAAGGAATAGATACTTTTAAGCTATGGACAGGTAAATGGGCTTCGTAAAGACCTTTAATCATTGTAATCCTCCTTAGTAAAATGTTTCTTATTCCATATTAAACGATATTTTGTTAGTTGAAATCGCAAATAAGAGGGATATAAATTCATACGAAAGTATGAAAAAAACAGCTCAAATATGAGCTGTTTTTCTATAGTTTTTAGTTCATTTGTCAAGGATAGGATATATTAATATCCGTATCCGCCGCCACCCCAACAGCTACATCCGATGATGATTAGAAGGATGAATAGTACGATAAGCAAAGCAAATCCACCGCCGAAACCAGCGCAACTTCCACCATAACTCATATGTTTTCCTCCTTTTTAGTAAGTTAATCTATATGGTTCATGGACTACTATATACAGTATGTTTTTTGTATAGAAAACGAGCCAGTCTCATTTATAATTAGACAAATGCCTGTAGATTCATTAGGATTGTATGTTAGTGATTTGTAAATAAATCTTTACATGATTCGTAATTTAGGCATAGAAAAATAAAAAATTGTAAAAAAAACCATTTTTTTATTTTTTTATGAGAGAATATGTACTATAATTTTACAAGTAATATTATGGGAAAAGGGAGTTTTAGTATAGAGATGGAGATGGGACAATTACAAAATAAAATAGAAAACAAAAAGAAAGAGTTAATTCAACTTGTTGCGAGACACGGATTGGATCATGATAAAGTTTTGTTATTTAGCCGAGATTTAGATATACTAATTAATAAGTTTATGAATGTAAAAGACAAAGTGCATAAATAAAAAATTTATAGTTTTTTATATTAAGATGTTTCGCGAAAGGAGAGGACAGTAATTGGAACATTTACAGGAAGAATTGTATAAACAAATAAAAGAAGAAAAAGGTACAGTTACAATTTTCTTAAAGAGTGGCGTTAGAATAGTAGGAGAAGTTGTTGGAGTAGATAAATTTACAGTTTTAATTTTAGTGGATGGAAAACAACAGCTTATTTATAAGCAGGCTGTATCAACAATAATGAAATAAGACACTCGTGTTGAGTGTCTTATTTCATTATTGCTTGCATGCCTCAACATCAATGCCGGCAGCGATTAACTTCTTTTCTCCATTTTGTTCAATAATTTTTTGTAATTTAGATAGGAAAGAATCAAAGTTTGTATGCTTTGCTACTTGGAATGTCATTTTATGTTCAATTGGTAGCCACGTATCAATATCAGCTTCGTTATGCTGGATTTTCACCTCAAGTTTATCGAGTGCATTAGCAACTTTTGCTTCGTACGTTTCTTTCGCTTCAAACTCCATCCATAAGTCATATAATTCTTCGCCGAGAGAACCTGTTAATGTTTGTTTAATATTTAAAATAGCTTCTAGTTCATTTTTTTGTTTTTGTAGTTGTAATTCGTGACTATTCATTGTATCAAAAGCAGGGATATCACCAGCTTCGGCTTCGACTAGGTCGTGAATAATAACCATCTTAAGTAATTTCTCAATATTTACTTTTTGATCCAAATAAGGTTCAACTAAAATGGCCATTAGAGACATACGCCATGTATGCTCGGCAACACTTTCTTGACGTCCGTTGGAAAGCCAGCTGTGTCGCATTTCATATTTTAATTTTTCTGCTAATGCAATGACTTGTAAAATGTTGTGTTCCATCGTGAGCCTCCTCATGTTTTTATACCATAATTCTAATATAGAAATGAAATGTGTCAATTTCATGAGTATATTGCGATAAACAGATGATAAGCGTATAATACATGTTATATGTGAAAACGTATTATTAAAATAAAAAAATGTTATATGAAAATGGAAAGGAAAGGGCAGAAATATGGGAGAAAAAAATCAAGTATTAGCTAGACCACAAAGAAGAAAAAGGAAGTTTGATATTTCTAGCCCAGTGGGCATCATAGTAGGTTTCATCATAGTGATAGCGGCGATTATGCTTGGTGGCGGTGGAATAAAAGCTTTCAAAAACTTTTTAGATATTTCATCTATTTTAATTGTCATAGGGGGAACGACAGCGACAATTGTTGTGGCATATCGATTTGGAGAAATAAAAAAATATACGAAAAGTATTTTCACTGTTTTACATAGAAGAGAAGAAGATTTAGAACAGTTAACGGATTTGTTTGTTGATTTTTCAAAAAAGTCTAAAAAGAATGGCTTGCTTTCTTTAGAGGTTGATGGAGAGCAAGTAGACAATCCTTTTATTCAAAAAGGAATTCGATTAATGTTAAGCGGTTACGATGAAGATGAATTAAAAGAAGTGTTATTGAGAGATATTGAAACGGAAGTGTATGAGTTAAGAAAAGGAGCAGCATTATTAGATAAAATTGGTGATTTTGCTCCAGCTTGGGGAATGATTGGTACGTTAATCGGTCTTATCATTATGCTCCAAAACTTACAAGATACATCGCAAATTGGTACAGGGATGGCAGTTGCGATGTTAACGACATTATATGGGTCTGTACTTGCGAATATGATTGCAATCCCTCTTTCGGAAAAAGTATATCGTGGTATTGAAGATTTATATACAGAGAAGAAGTTTGTAATAGAAGCAATTTCAGAATTGTATCGTGGACAAATCCCTTCTAAATTAAAGTTGAAACTGGATACATACGTATACGAAACAAAGGTAACAAAGGTAAAAAAGGTAAAAGGAGCAGCCTAATATTTCAAGGAGTGGTATGATGAGTAAAGGACCGCAAAAGGGATCGCCTCGTTGGATGACGACTTTTACAGATTTAACGATGTTATTATTAACTTTCTTTGTATTACTAGTTGCTACATCAAAGCAAGATGCAGTAAAATTGTCAAAGATGCTTGAAAAGTTTAGTGATACGGGGCAAGTAGATGCAAAAGTAATGGAAAATACAATACCGGATATTTCACATGAAAAAAATGATGAAAAAATGATCTCAAAAAAGAGAATGGACGAATTATATAAGAAGTTAAAATCGTATGTAGATAATAACGGTATTAGCCAAGTGAATGTATATCGAGAGGATACAGGGGTAAGCGTCGTTATAGTAGATAATTTAATATTTGATACAGGCGATGCGAACGTTAAGCCTGAAGCGAAAGGGATAATAAGTCAATTAGTTGGATTTTTTCAATCCGTACCTAACCCAATTGTTGTAGAGGGACATACAGATAGTAGACCTATTCATAACGAGAAATTCCCTTCTAATTGGGAGTTATCTTCAGCACGAGCGGCAAATATGATTCACCATTTAATTGAAGTGTATAATGTGGATGATAAAAGGCTAGCTGCGGTAGGATATGCAGACACAAAGCCAGTTGTACCAAATGATTCACCGCAAAACTGGGAAAAAAACCGTCGCGTTGTTATTTATATAAAAGAGTAGTATATTATTATTTTAATAATAAAATAATAAAAATACGAAAATTCTTTTAAAAAAATATTAAATTTTATCATTTTATTTTGTATAATGAGTGAGAATGATAAGGTGAAATATTAAGATATATTTATACATAGAAGGAGAGAATTAAAAAGAATGGCACATAAAATTTTAGTAGTAGACGATGCGATGTTTATGCGAACGATGATTAAAAACTTATTAAAAAGTAATGCTGAATTTGAAGTTATCGGCGAAGCAGAGAATGGGGTAGAAGCAATTCAAAAGTATAAAGAACTTCAACCTGATATTGTAACATTAGATATTACTATGCCAGAAATGGACGGGCTTGAAGCATTAAAAGAAATTATTAAAATTGATTCAAGTGCAAAGGTTGTTATTTGTTCTGCAATGGGACAACAAGGTATGGTATTAGATGCAATTAAGGGCGGGGCAAAAGACTTTATTGTAAAGCCATTCCAAGCGGATCGTGTAATTGAAGCTTTAACAAAAGTAGCAAATAGTTAATATAGAAGGGGTGCCACAAGGAATCAAAACAGTGATAGCGGATCGACGTGTGGCCCCCTTTTTTCTCATTATAAAACACTAAATTGTTATACATAAATGAAATGTTTGTTAGACAGGTAGGGGATAAAAATGCAAACAGATCTATTAAATATATTTTTCGAAGAGTCAGAAGAACATTTACAGTCGCTAAATGAAAATGTGCTAGTGTTAGAGCAAAATCCTGCTGATATGGATGTTGTAGGAGAAATATTCCGCTCCGCTCATACATTCAAAGGTATGTCTGCGAGTATGGAATTTACAGAGATGGCTGATTTAACGCATAAGATGGAAAATGTGTTAGATGAAATTCGTCATGGAAATATAGTTGTAAATGCGGATATTATTGATGTGATTTTTGAGTGCATTGATAATTTGGAGAAGATGGTTGCAGATGTGCAACAAGGTGGAATGGGCAATATTGATGTAGTCTCAACTAAACAGAAATTAGAAGCATTATTGAACGGCAATGTAGAAACTCCTACGGAACATATAGAGCAAAATCATATAGACAACGATGATGCAGTTTCGCATGAAGTGCATATAACAGTTGAACAGCAAGCAATTTTAAAAGCAGTACGTGCCATTATGTGTATTGAAGCATTGCAGAATGTAGGGAATATACAAAAAACAGCTCCGAGTATTGAAGAAATTGAAGCAGATGCTTTCGGATTTGAATTTACAGTATTTATGGATACTGATTGTAGTATAGAAGAATTGAAACAAGTAGTACTTCATGTTTCTGAAATTGAGAAAGTGGAAGTAAAGCAAGGAGAACCTATATCGAGGGAAGTAGCTTCTAAAAAATTCGTTACACAAGAAGTTGTGCAAGTAGAAGGAACGCTACAACCAGCTGTGGCTACGCAGGTAGAATCACCGATAGTGGCAACGAATCAACCTAAAAGTGCTATACCAGCTAAAAGTACTACAAAAACGAAAAATGCTAAAGTGGAGAATCGTTCAATTCGTGTTCAATTAGAGAAAATCGAAAGATTAATGAATATGTTTGAAGAAAGTGTAATTGAACGTGGGCGCATTGATGAATTGGCTCAAACGATTCAAAACAAGGAGTTAATTGAACATTTAAATCGATTAGGCGATATTTCAAAAGATATTCAAAACGTACTATTAAATATGCGTATGGTACCGATTGAAACTGTGTTCAATCGTTTCCCACGTATGGTACGTATGTTAGCGAAAGATTTAGGGAAAAAAATCGATTTACAAATTACAGGTGAAGATACTGAAGTAGATAAAATTGTTATTGATGAAATTGGTGATCCGCTCGTTCATTTAATTCGAAATGCAATCGATCACGGTGTTGAAACTGTTGAAAAACGACGTGATGCAGGTAAAAATGAGACAGGTACTATTAAATTAGAAGCCTTTCATAGTGGAAATCATGTCGTTATTCAAATTACGGATGATGGAAACGGTATTAATAAAGGGAAAGTATTAGAAAAAGCGATTAAAAATGGCGTTGTAACTGAAGCAGATGCGAATAGATTAACAGATCGTGAAGTGTTTGATCTTATTTTCCAACCAGGATTTAGTACAGCTGAAGTTGTATCAGATCTTTCTGGACGCGGTGTCGGATTAGATGTTGTAAAACATACGATTCATAGTTTAGGTGGACATTTAATTATTGATTCTGAGGAAGGAAAGGGAAGTACATTTAGAATTGAACTTCCGTTAACGTTGTCTATTATTCAATCTATGCTTGTTCAAACGAATGATAAGCGTTATGCTTTACCTCTTGGAAATATCGTTGAAGCAATTCGAATTAAGAGGGAAGACATCCAATCCTTACAAGGAAAAGATGTGTTAAATTATCGTAATCAAATTATTGAAGTGAAACATTTAAGTACTGTATTTGGTGAAAAAACAGTAGATGAGGCGTTTGCGTCATATGATGGTCAAATGGTTCCTGTGTTAATTGTTCGTAATACACATCGCAGCTATGGACTTATTGTAAACACAATTATCGGTCAAAGAGAAATAGTCTTAAAGTCATTAGGTGACTTCTTTGCAGAGAGTTCTAACTATTTCTCTGGTGCGACGATTCTCGGTGATGGACGAGTGGTCCTCATTTTAAACCCAGAAGGTTTATAATAGGAATGAAGGAAAGCTCCCCACTTGTATACAATTGGGGAGCTTTTTGGCTAATCGTTACTAATCTAATAATGGGAATACATACATATTAACGTTTTATATAATAAGTTTGCTAAAATCAAATGAGAGTTTATATTATTTGATAGAAAAACAGAAATGAGGAGGCAGGGAAAATGCCTGAGCAACACACAAAAGGGGATACGAGCACGATTGTGCTAGAAAAAGAAAATGAGCATTTAACGCCTCAAGAATGCGATATTCTTGGCGAAATTGCAAATATATCATTTGGTTCAGCTTCGACTGTATTATCAACGATTCTAAATAGGCAAGTAAGCATTACTGCTCCTCGCATAGAGTTGGTAGATTTATATGATTCAAGAGATGTCGAAGTTCCACATGTTGTATTAAACATTCATTTTACAAAAGGATTAGATATGGAAAACCTTCTTGTCCTTAAGCAAGATGTTGCATTGTCCATCGCTGATTTAATGATGATGGGAACAGGTGAAGTGGAGGACGGAAAAGAACTTGGTGAATTAGAGCTAAGTGCTGTACAAGAAGCGATGAATCAAATGATGGGATTCGCAGCTACATCTATGTCGGAATTCTTCCAAGATACAGTAGATATGTCTCCGCCGACGATTAATGTTGTAAAGTTATCAGAAGAAATGGAGAAAATCTCTGAAATCGATGGGAATCATACGATTGTTAAAGTGTCGTTTGATTTAAAGATAGATAATCTTGTAAACTCTAAACTTGTACAAATTGTTTCAGTTGAGCATGCGAAACAAATGGTAAATAAATTAATGCAATTATCTGGTGGAGTAGAAGAAAAAGACGAGACAGCAGAAGTAGTGGAAACTGAGATTGTAGAAGAAGTTGAAAAAGAGCATTTAACACAAGAAGAGAAAGATGTGCTTGGTGAAATTGCAAATATTTCAATTGGTTCCGCTTCAACAGTATTGTCAACGCTTTTAAATCAGCCGGTTACAATTAGTACACCAAATGTGGAAGCAATCAATGTTCGTCATTATGATGGAGTACCAGTGCCATTTGTTATTTTAAATGTTGACTTTGTTGAAGGGCTAAAGAATGAGAATGTATTCGTATTTACGAAAGATGTCGCCTTAACAATGGTAGATTTAATGATGATGGGAACAGGAGAAGTTGATCCGGAAAAAGAGCTTACTGAATTAGAACTGAGCGGTATTAAAGAAATTATGAACCAAATGATGGGGCACGCTGCTACGGCGATGTCAGAAATGTTCCAAGAAAAAATGGACATGACGCCGCCAAATGTTAAATTTGTAACGTTAAAAGAAGAAATGGAGTATTTGGGAGAGTCAATGGAAGTGGACGAACTCGTTCAAATTACGTTCAATCTTGAAATTGGCGATCTGCTTCAATCGAAAATGTATCAAATTTTGCCGATTTCTGAAGCGAAAGAAATGGTAAGGCGACTTCTGTATCCGATGGTGGAAGAAGAAGAGATTGCAACAGAAGAAATTGAAGAAGAAAAAATTGTAGAACCAGTTGTGCAACCAATTGAATTTAAAGAAGTAAAACAAATGGAACCAGTATATATGGACACGTCCATTCTACAAAATGTAGAAATGAACGTGAAATTTGTATTTGGAAGTACAGTGAAAACAATTCAAGATATATTAAGTTTACAAGAAAATGAAGCAGTTGTACTAGATGAGGATATTGATGAACCGATTCGTATTTATGTAAATGATGTATTAGTGGCGTATGGTGAACTTGTAAATGTAGATGGATTTTTCGGAGTAAAAGTGACGAAATCACTATAAGGCATTGAAATAGGAGTTTGAACTAGTAGATGAAAAACGTAAAGTTTTTTCTAATGAGTTGGCTATGCATACATGTGTGCTTGTTCTTCCCCTTGCAAAGTCAGGCTGAGGAACAAATTGAGCCAGATCAAAAAATAAATGAAGTGAATGTACAAGAAGAAAATAAGGAATCTCAAGAACCGCCAGAGCAAGTGGAAACGAAACAAGATGAAGAGAAACAAAAAGAAGCAGAACAACAAGAAGTAGCAAATAAACAATTGAGTGAAAGAAAGATAGAAACAGAACAGGGAATTATTACAGTAAATAAGCTGGAGCTTAAAGTTGGCGAAGAGGTGCGAATTGCTGTAGAACCAAATGGGAAAAACATTCAAAGTATGAAAGGTATATTGCAGTTACAAAAAAATGGCGAGCAATATGCGCAAGAAAGAATGTTATCTTTTGAGTATGATGAAGAAACGAAGAGCTGGGTTGCTAACTATAAAGCAGGGGATTTTGATTTGCAAGGTGATTGGAATCTTCAGCTCGTTCAAAGTTACAAAGAGAATGAGAAAGAAGAGCTCATAAAAAATGAAGTGAAAGTCCCGCTCATTCGTATTAAAAATGAAACGCCAACTATAGATAAAGAATTGCCAAAGTTACAGAAAGTTACTATTGATGAAGTAAAAGAGAACTTAGTTGAACGAAAACAGGGAGATTCTATACAAATACGAGTAAAAGCGTCAGATATAGAATCGGTTGTAAAAGAAGTGCGCGTTACATTAAAAGGGAAAGAAAATAAAGAGCTTTCCTTTTTATTAGACTACAACAAGCATGATATGGATTGGCAAAAAGTATTTGAAATAACAGAAGCATTGCCGGCTGGGCCATACGAATTACTTGTAGAGATAATAGATGCAGCAGGTAATAAACTTGTTGAGGAAAGTGAATATACCATTTCTGTTTTGGCGCCAAAAAACGAAGATGATAAAAAGATAGAAGAGAAAGAAAAAGAAAAAGAAGAAAAATTAGATGATAAACTAGAAAATGAATTAGAAGATAAGAAAGAAAATGAGAAGCAAGAAGATTCGAAAGTCAAAAACCCGCTTCCAGAAGAAAATTTACCAGTCGTTCAAATTCCGAAGCAAGATGAGATAGTAAATAAGTTTATAAAAGAACCGTTGAAAGAGAAAGAGGAATTTACTTACGTTATAAAAGAGCCGTTCGAAGACAACAAGGAAGTACATAAGGCGAAGGACCAAAAAGAGAAAAATAACAAACAAGTTGCCTCTAAAAAGAAAGAACAAAAAGAAGAACCGAAAGACAAGAAAGAAGAAAAAGGTGAACAGGGAGTGCAAGCTTCTGATGTGTTTACTATCATGTCAGGTTTATTCGTACTGTTTTTAGTTTTAAAGAGTAATAAAGAATGGGGCTAATTATTTCATAGTAGTGGAGGCGCTTAAATGGAGATTAAACGTACGACAATTGAAGATAAGGCGTTACAACCATTAAAACAGCCTGCAGCTATTTCGGAGCATGAAATCCAGAAAGAACGAAAGCGTAGCAATTTAGTGTTTACTGGACAGTCTAAAATTATTTCGAAAAATAATGAAATAGGTATTTTACTTGCAAGTTTAAGTGATGGAAAGATTATGAAGGAAATGCTTTCTAAAGAGATGGATACAGTGTTACAACTTTTTAAAAAGTTACATACGTTATCCGGAGAAGGTAAGCAAACAGAAAAAATATTTGAACAAGTAATTAGAAGCCTACAAGGGCTTGTTAAGCAGGCGCATATAAAAGAACTTCCTTTGTTAGATGGAACATATGATTTCGCTGAAGTACAACTATCATTTGGTAGAAAAGTACATATTCCGTTATTAGATGTGAGTGCACTTATCTCTAGAGTGGAAAGTGATTCTTCAGAAGGAAATATAAATTTGATGGTAACGGTTATTACTGCTTATATAACGAAATTGTCTAACGAAACAATTTTAATTAGCGTTACAGACCGCATTGCTAAAGATCAGGATGTAAGTGTATGGAGAGCGCTTGCGGAAATGAACATGACACAATTGTCACAGGCGTTGAAACATACGGTGCAAGAACATAAATGGTCTATGACGTTTCTTTTTCTCTTTATATGGATTGTCGGTATTATTTTAATTCGAGTTATGTAAAAAGGTCGTCACTCCATTGTGACGACCTTTTTTATATTTTTTCGTAGAAGAATGTATCAAATCGCTGAAGATTGTAACGTTCGGGTGTTAAAATTTGTTCCGTACTACCAACAAATAGTACACCGCCTTTTCGTAAAGAACGACTAAATTTTTCATAAAGTTTTACTCTTGCTTCTTCTGTAAAATAAATCATTACGTTACGACAAATAATCAAATCATAATTTGTATCGAACGACTGCATTAAAAGGTCGTGCTGTTTGAACGTAACGTTTTGTTTAATGTTTTGATGCAATGAATATATATCATTCTCTTTTGTGAAATGACGTTCTTTCAAATCATTAGGTAATTCCTTCAGAGAACGTTCTGTATATTGACCGCGTTTTGCGGTTTCTAAAATATGAAAATCAAGATCTGTTGCTTGAATTTCAAAACGAAATGGAGCTAGATGCTTTGATAAAATTAAAGAGAGTGTATACGGTTCTTCACCAGCAGCGCAAGCGGCACTCCATACCTTTAATTTTCCGCTATTTTGTTCGAGTAATTTTGGTAGTGCTTTTGACTCTAAAGTTTGCCAGCGTTCTTTATTTCTAAAAAACTCTGAAACGTTAATTGTAATATAGTCAATAAAATTTAAAAATAAATTTTGATCAGCGCGTAATTTGTTTAAAAAATTAGTGTAGTTTTCGAAGCCTTTTCTCGAAATGAAAGCATCGATTCTACGGCGCATTCTATCTTGTTTATAAGAAGCGATATCCATATTGAATTGTTGTTTAAAACTCGCGATAAAATGATCATAATCTTGTTCAATTATCATATTTACAATGGGCACAATAATGATATTGTGCCTCCCCCTTTACATCATACGAATTTTTTGTTCAAAGCTTTTTTTCATTTGCTTTTCATGTAATCCTGGTAAATCATAAATGACAGCATCAATACCTGCTTCTTTTGCAACATCGACAGGGATGACAGATGTATGTTTGTCCCCATTATAAAAACAGAGAACTAAATCAGTGTCTTCAATAATTTGTTTAACAAAAAACATATAATCTGATCGGTAAATGGAGTCAGAAGGATGATCGAAAGCAACATATTCGGCTCCGTGTTTTTTTAAGTAATCAACGACTTCTTGAAATTCATCTGTTATTGCTTGCAATGGTTGCAGCGTGTAAAGGCATAAATTTTGAGCGAGTCTTTCATTCTCAACGAAAAAACGAAGAACCTCATTTTCAATAGATTTATAACATAATATGTAAAATTTATGTTTGTGAGCATAGTCAGTTAAAAATTTTTTTATTTCTTCTTGATCTAATGCTGTTAATTGATTTGAACCACAAAGGAAAATATTCATAGAATTGTGCCACCTCATGCTAAATTGTAACATATCTTTTATAAAAAATAACTGCAAAATATTACTGTTCAGAGTATAATTATAAATAACTGGATTTTACGATTAAGTTTAGGAAGAAATAAAAAAATAAATAGGTGATATATATGCTACGTTCTATCTCGCATAATCCAATTTTATCGCATATACCGCCTGCTACTCAAATGCCGAAAGAAGCAAATGTCAGGACAGGACTTGCATTTTCGGATAATTTGCATGCAGATCCGAAAAAAGATAAATTACTAGAACAAATGGAAGCGTTTGTCGATAATATTGGAGAAATTAAAGAGAAAATTGAAATGGAATTAACGCTTGATAATGTAATGGAATACAAAAATACAGTAAAATCATTTTTGAATTTCTACGTTGATAATGTATTGCAGTATAAAGATGTCATGTCTCGTCACCCACGTTACGGATATTCACAGAAAATGACGATTGTGAAACAGGCAGAAATGGGATTGAATGAATTAGAAGATGTTATGAATTTAATTAATACGAAAACAGGACATTTAGAAATGTTAAATCAAATTGGAGAAATCCATGGTTTAATTGTGAATTTAGTCTTGTAAAAGAAAGGAAGCTATATGTACATACAATTATATGAAAAACTCGTTATTATTCAAAAAGCGTATGAAAATATTCAAGCGCTTGGAGAGCAAATATATGAGAATTTAAAAAATAAAAATGTAAATGCAGTTCAAAAATTGCAAGTAGAGCAATTGCAGTACATTGATGGTTTAAAAGGGTTATCAAGCTCATTAGAAGAAATGGTTGTTCAGTTCTGTAAAGAACAAGGAGTTGAATCGTTTCGTGTAAGTGCGTTATTTTCGTATTTTTCTCAAGAAGAAATTGAAAAAATGGAAGAATTACAAAAAAACGTAACTGAATTAGAAGAGAATGTAAAAATGCTTCTTTTGAAAAATCAATATTACTTAAACGTACTATTAAAAACTACAGAAAGTATTGTGGATTCTGTTTCTGAATATAACTTAGAGCGAAACAATAATTCGCAAATCTTTATGAACGAACTATTGTAAAGGAGAAGTGAAGCTTTATGAGATTATCTGATTATAATACACCGCTATCGGGCATGTTAGCGGCTCAAATGGGGTTACAAACAACGAAACAAAACTTGTCTAACATTCATACACCGGGTTATGTTCGTCAAATGGTGAATTACGGATCTGCTGGAGGAAGTAAAGGGTATGCACCAGAACAAAGAATAGGGTATGGTGTACAAACGTTAGGTGTTGATCGTATTACAGATGAAGTGAAGACAAAGCAATATAATGATCAAATGTCACAGTTCTCTTACTATGCATATATGAATTCTACTTTGTCGCGAGTAGAGTCTATGGTAGGAACGACAGGTAAAAATTCATTATCTAGTTTAATGGATGGGTTTTTCAATGCTTTTCGTGAAGTTGCAAAAAATCCGGAGCAATCAAATTACTACGATACATTAATTGCTGAAACGGGGAAGTTCACAAGTCAAGTAAGTCGTCTTGCGAAAAGCTTAGATACAGTGGAAGCACAGACGACAGAAGATATTGAAGCGCATGTTAATGAATTTAATCGACTTGCTGCTAGTTTAGCAGAAGCGAACAAGAAAATTGGACAAGCTGGTACACAAGTACCAAATCAACTATTAGATGAACGTGATCGTATTATGACAGAAATGTCTAAGTATGCAGATATAGAAGTATCGTATGAAGCTACAAATCCTAATATTGCAAGTGTTAGGATGAATGGTGTTTTAACTGTAAATGGTCAAGATACATACCCACTTCAATTACAGAAGGATAAAAAGCCAATGTCTGTACAAATATCTGGAACAGATATCCCATTAAGTGGTGGAACAATTTTATCGGCAATTGATACGAAAGCAAAGATTACAAATTATAAAGATAATCTGAATGAGTTTGTAAATTCGTTAAAAAAACAAGTGAATAATACTATGAAGAAAGAGCTTTTTGTAGGAGAAGATGCGAAGAAGCTTGAATTGAATCCTGATTTTATAAAAGATATTTCAAAAATGAAAATTTCGGCTGAAACTGCCAACAACCTTGCGGCTATTACAGATAAAGGCTATAAGGATGGACTTACATATAAGCAAGCCTTAGATCAATTTTTAGTTGGTGTAGCCTCTGATAAAAGTTCAGTAAATGCATATCAAAATATTCATAAGGATTTATTAGAAGGTATCCAGCAAGAAAAGATGAGCATCGAGGGCGTAAATATGGAAGAAGAAATGGTTAATTTAATGGCCTTCCAGAAGTACTTCGTGGCGAATTCTAAAGCTATAACTACTATGAATGAAGTGTTTGATAGTTTGTTTTCGATTATTAGATAAGGAGTAGTCATTTATAGTTGGTAATTGGAAATATTTAAGGAGGAGATAGAAATGAGAGTATCTACATTTCAAAATGCAAACTGGGCAAAGAATCAGTTGATGGATTTAAATGTGCAACAGCAATACCACCGAAATCAAGTAACCTCAGGGAAGAAAAACCTTCTTATGAGTGAAGATCCACTTGCAGCAAGTAAATCATTTGCGATTCAACATTCATTGGCAAATATGGAGCAAATGCAGAAAGATATAGCAGATTCGAAAAATGTATTAACACAAACTGAAAATACTTTACAAGGTGTTTTGAAATCTTTAACAAGAGCAGACCAATTAACAGTACAAGCATTAAATGGGACAAATAGTGAAAAAGAATTGCAGGCTATTGGTGTAGAGATTGATCAAATTTTAAAACAGGTCGTCTATTTAGCGAATACAAAAGAACAAGGTCGTTATATTTTCGGTGGTGATAGTGCAAAAAATCCGCCATTTACAGAAGATGGTACGTACCAAGGTGGAAAAAATGATGTGAACTGGCAATTAAATGACGGTTATGAATTCAAAGCGTTCCGTAACGGAGAAGCATTATTATCCCCGGTTATAAAAACGTTAAAACAGATGAGTGAAGCGATGAAAAACGGTGACCAAAAAGCATTAAAACCGTTATTGGAAGGAAATAAGCAAAACTTAGATGGCATCATTAACCGTACAACTGAAGTTGGTTCGACAATGAACACAATGGAGACGTTTAAAACAATTTTAAACGAGCAAAATGTAGCACTTCAAGAAAACCGTAAAGAAATTGAGGATGTTGATTTAGCTGTCGCAATTTCTGATTTAGCTTATATAAACGCAACATACGAAGCAACATTAAAAGCTGTTAGTACGATGAGTAAAACGAGTATTTTAGATTACATGTAAATGATAAGGAGTGAAAAATATGGCAGGGACAATATCTAATTATGGTGACAGACAGCAAATATGGAATTTAGGAAATAACATAATAGATACAAAGAAGTTAGTAGATTTAGAGTTACAAGCATTGGAAATGAAAAAATCACCATACACTACACAAAAACAAACGTTAACAAATGAAAACAAAGTTTATGCGAGCATGAAAAAAGAGTTTGCAAATTTTGTGCAAGTATTCAAAGATTTAAACACATTTAAAGGTGATGAAAAGAAAACAACTTTATCCAAAGATGGTTTTATGACAGCGCAGGCGGATGCTGCTGCAATTCCTGGAACATATACAATTACAGTAGAGCGAGTAGCAGAAAGGCATCAAATAACTACAGCTCCACTTACTCCCCCAAAAACTCCTGAAGGTACGGAGCAAAAATTTAGTTTAGATTTAAAACTTGGAGTAGATGATGTATTTCAGATAAATGGAAAAGAAGTTAAAATTTCAAAAGATATGACGTATAAAGACCTTGTCAATAAGATAAATAATGGGAATTATGGTGCATCAGTATATACATTAGGAGATCAACTATTTTTCACATCAACTACTGCAGGAAAAGAGGGAGAGCTGAAATTAACAGATGGTGCCAATGGCTTTTTACAAAATATAGGGCTAGTTACTTCTGCGAAAAATACGGATGGAACGAATGCCATTGCACATCAAGTGACAGGAGCAGTAAATGCAGAATATACAATAAACGGAATTAAAGGAACTAGTAAAACAAATAAGATTGATACAATTCCAGGATTAACTATTAACTTAGAAAAGGTAACTACAGAGCCAATTAAATTAACTATCGAAGATTCAGATATAAAAAATTCGATAGATTTAATCAAAAAAATGAAAGATGAGTATAATAACGCTGTTAAAAGTTTAGATTTATTTTCTGGTGAAAATGGAGTAATGCAAGGGAATAATGTTTCATTTGCTATCAGTAATGCAATGACAAGCATTTTTAAATTTTCACAAGATGATAAGTATTTATTTTCTTTTGGAATTCAAATTGATAAAACAGGAAATATGACTCTTGATGAAGAAAAATTGAAAATAGCTTTTAAAGAGAATCCAGAATCTACAAAACAATTTTTCTTTGGCTTTAATGGTATTGGTCATGATATAGATAAAAAGCTTGAGGGAATCTTTGGAGATGAAGGGATTATCGGAAAACGCTCTAAAAGTATTGAAAAGCAAGTGACTGATTTAGAGAGAAAAATTCAAGATATTGATACAATTAATAAGAAAAAACAAGAATCAATTATTGATAAATATGCAAAGTTGGAAAGCCAGCTAGCATTGCTTGATAGTCAGCTGCAGACAATCAAAGCAATGACAAAAACCAAAAGTGATGATTAATGAAAGTTGAGGAAGTGATTATATGCAAGCATGGCAACGTTATATGCAAAATGATATTATGACGAGTAATCCGATTAAAAATACAATATTTATTTATGAAAGATGTATCGTAGAGTTTCGTAAATTAGAAGAACTTTTAAATACATTTAAACTTCAAGAAGGAGACGACCTTCTTGAAAAGTTAGAACGTATATTTGAAGAGTTGAAGCTTCAATTAAATCCTGATATTTCAAAAGATTTATATGACAGTCTATTTGGTTTATACGATTGGATTAGCATTCAAATTCAAACGATGAAAGTAACGCGTGAAGCAAAAGACATTGATGCGATTGTACAAGTGTTACAAGATTTAATAGACGGTTACCGTGGAGCACTTGAAAATGAACAATGATATTTATCGAACGTTTGTCAGCTGTTTTAATGAAATCGGTGAATTACAAGTGTCAGATGAAGAGTTTGCTGAGAAGAGTGAGATGTTAAATCGTTGGATGATGACACTAGATGAAGAAAGACGTGCACAAGTTGCAGCAGAAGTAAGCCCATTCATTATTAAGGCAGCGCAGCATATTCGAGATAAGCAAAAGATTTTGGAAGAAATGATTATGGAAAATGATGGGCGAATGAAGGCTAATTCATTTTACGGTAAATATTAATAATAACGTCTGGAAACAGATTCCCCTTTTAAAAGGGGGTCTATTCCTTCGTTTACATAAAGAACTCCGCTGATTGAGGTTTCATTTTATGACTGTGATGAAATAATAATTGTAATCTAAATAATAGAAAAATGGACTTTAGTTTGTAGTTTATATATTGAAATGTTCTATAGATTACTATGTGTATACAGTTTTTTGCATTCTTTTTTTATATTTTTGTATTTTTCTAAAGACAACAATGAAAAAATGGAATAAAATATGTAAGGGTACATAATAGTAAATATTTTAATAAATGCATATAAGAAAATAAATAATGAAGTGAAACTTCTATCAGTGGATCATTACGTTAGAAAAGGAAGGGTGTGGAATATGCCAGATTTAGTGAGTGATGTAAGCCATTATATGAATTATTTAGTGACGAAACGAAATACTGTTTCTAGTAATATTGCAAATGCGAATACACCTGGCTATAAAGCACAAGATGTAACATTTGCTGAGCAGATGAATAAAAGTAGTGCGTTATATAAAAATAATGCGGCTGATTTAAAGAGCAATCCAGATTTATATCAAACGAATGAAATGCACTTACCGACAGTAAATACGAAAAATACATATGCAAAGATTCAAACAAAATCAATGCAAACGAATAAAGACGGAAATAGTGTGGATGTAACGACAGAAATGCTAGATTTAATGAAAGCAAATCAGTTATACGGTATTTCAATTAACGCAATTAATACACAATATGCAATTAACCAAGCGGCACGCGGACGTTAAAAGTAGAAGGAGAGACAACGGATGTTTCAGGCAATTAATGCAAGTGGCTCAGGGCTAACGACAGCGAGAAAGTGGATGGAAGTTACTTCTAACAATATTGTAAATGCGAATACGACGGCGGCTCCGGGGGCAGATTTATATGAGCGTCGTAGTGTGGTGCTAGAATCAAACAATAGTTTTGCAAGTATGTTAGATGGGGCTCCTACTAATGGAGTAAAAATAAAAAGTATTGAAGCAGACAAAACGGAAAATTTAGTGTATGATCCGACGCATCCGCACGCAAATGAAGAAGGATATGTACGTTATCCAAATATTGATGTAACTGCTGAAATGACGAATGTAATGGTTGCTCAAAAAATGTATGAAGCGAATACGAGTGTATTAAATGCAAATAAAAAAATGCTTGATAAAGATTTAGAAATCGGCCGAGGATAAGGGGGAAGATAATAATATGAAAATCCAACCAATGTTACATACACAACCATTTGGAGCAATTCAGTCAATTGGTGCACCGAAGACTTCTCAAACATCTGTAGTTGAGGGGAAAAAGTTTATTGATTTATTGGAAGATATGAATCAAACGCAAAACAATGCGCAAACAGCAGTATATGATTTACTAACTAAAGGGGTAGGAGAAACACATGACGTTTTAATTCAGCAAAAGAAAGCTGAATCTCAAATGAAAACGGCTGCTCTCGTACGTGATAATCTTATTGAAAATTATAAGTCACTAATTAATATGCAAATTTAGGAAAGTGGACGGGTGTGTTTAAATGGAAAAGATGAAAAATGTTATCCAATCGTTAAAAACGTGGCATAAGTTAGTAATCGGTGCTGCGCTTTTAGCGATTGTAACAGGAGCACTTTTATACTTCACCTTGCCAGATAAATATGTTGTTGTATATCAAAATTTAAATGATGCAGATAAACAAGAGATTACAGCAGAATTATCGAAGTTAGGTGTCGATTATCAATTAGCGGCCGATGGTTCGATTCGTGTGCAAAAGAATGATGCTCCATGGGTTCGAAAAGAAATGAATGGGATGGGCTTACCGTTTAATTCGAAAAGCGGTGAAGAAATTTTATTAGAAAGCTCGCTCGGTTCAAGTGAGCAAGATAAAAAAATGAAGCAAATTGTCGGTACGAAGAAGCAATTGGAGCAAGATATTGTAAGAAACTTTGCGACAGTTGAAACGGCAAATGTTCAAATTACATTGCCTGAAAAAGAGACAATTTTTGATGAAGAAAAAGCGAAAGGAACAGCGGCGATTACGGTTGGAGTGAAGCGTGGACAATTGTTAACAGCTGATCAAGTTGCAGGTATACAGCAAATGATTAGTGCAGCGGTTCCTGGTGTGAAAGCAGAAGAAGTAAGTGTTATTGATAGTAAAAAAGGTGTTATCTCAAAAGGAGCAGATGAAGCACATTCTAGTAGTTCCTCTTCTTATGAGAAAGAAGTTGAGATGCAGCACCAACTTGAAGGTAAATTAAAGCAAGACATTGATGCAACATTAATGACGATGTTTAAACCGAATGAATATAAAGTGAATACGAAAGTATCTGTAAACTACGATGAAGTTACACGTCAGTCAGAGAAGTATGGTGATAAAGGTGTACTTCGTAGTAAACAAGAGCAAGAGGAAAGCTCTACTGCGCAAGAAGGGGCAGATACGAAGCAAGGTGCTGGTATTACAGCGAACGGTGAAGTGCCAAACTACGGTACGAACAATAATCAAAATGGTAAAGTTGTCTATGATAATAAAAATGGTAACAAAATCGAAAACTATGAAATAGATAAAACAGTTGAAACAATTAAGAAACACCCAGAATTAACGAAAACAAATGTTGTTGTATGGGTAGATAATGATACGCTAGTAAAACGTAGAATTGATATGACAACTTTTAAAGAAGCAATCGGAACAGCGGCAGGACTTCAAGCTGATCCGAACGGTAACTTTATAAATGGTCAAGTTAACGTTGTAACTGTTCAGTTCGATCAGCCGAAAGCCGAAAAAGAGAAAGAGCCAGAAAAAAGTGGTATGAACTGGTGGTTATTCGGTGGAATTACAGCTGGCTTATTAGCGATTGGTGGCCTAGTATGGTTCTTATTAGCAAGACGTAAGAGAAAGAAAGAAGAAGAGGAATATGAAGAATACTTAGCAGAAGAGGAAATTGCTGCAAGTAATGAAAGTATCTTGGAAATTCCTGAAGAAAAAATAGTGCCAGAGCCAAAACCTGAACCAGAAGAACCGAAAGAACCAACGTTAGATGAACAAGTGCAGGATGCTACGAAAGAACATGTAGAAGGAACTGCAAAAGTAATTAAAAAATGGTTAAACGGACAGTAAGGGAGGAACAACGATGTTAGATGAAATCTCCTCCAAAGAAAAAGCTGCCATCCTTATTCGTACATTAGAAGAAGGGGTGGCAGCAAAAGTCATTGAATATATGACAGCTGAGGAAAAAGAAGTATTACTTCGTGAAATCGCAAAGTTTCGTGTATACAAACCAGAAACGTTAGAAAATGTACTAGGAGAGTTCTTATATGAACTAAATGTAAAAGAATTAAACTTAGTCACTCCAGATAAAGAATACATTCGTCGCATATTTAAAAACATGCCAGAAGACGAACTGGAAAAATTATTGGAAGACCTTTGGTATAACAAAGATAATCCGTTTGAGTTCTTAAATTCACTTACAGATTTAGAGCCACTTCTTACAGTGCTTAATGATGAGTCACCACAAACAATTGCAATTATCGCTTCTTATATTAAACCGCAACTTGCGTCTCAATTAATTGAGAGATTGCCAGATCATAAGCGCGTTGAAACGGTAATGGGTATAGCGAAACTAGAACAAGTTGATGGTGAGTTAATTAATCAAATTGGTGAGTTGTTAAAATCGAAATTAAATAATATGGCATTTAGTGCAATTAATAAAACTGATGGCTTGAAAACAATCGTAAATATTTTAAATAATGTTTCACGAGGTGTTGAAAAAACAGTCTTTCAAAAGCTGGATGAAGTCGATTATGAGTTATCTGAGAAAATTAAAGAAAATATGTTTGTCTTTGAAGACTTACTTGGTCTTGAAGATCTTGCGCTTCGCCGTGTATTAGAAGAAATTACAGATAACGGTGTTCTTGCGAAAGCACTTAAAATTGCAAAAGAAGAAATTAAAGAGAAATTATTTACATGTATGTCTTCAAACCGTAAAGAGATGATTCTAGAAGAATTAGATGGCTTAGGACCGCTTAAGATGACGGATGCTGAAAAAGCGCAGCAAACGATCACTGGTACAGTGAAAAAGCTAGAGAAAGAAGGAAGAATTATCGTTCAAAGAGGTGAAGAGGATGTCCTTATTTAAAAACAGAATTCCGAAGAATTCTGTTTCTTTTTCTGAAGAAACGTATGAATTACAATTTCCAAAACCAGCTTCAATTCAAATAGAAGAGGAAGAATTACAAGCTGATCATGCAGAACTTCGCGCCCAGCAAGAATCGTTACATATGGAAATGAATCAGCTAAGGCAAGAGAAGCAAATGCTAGAACGAGAGCGGCAGCAGTTATTACAAGATAAAGAACAATTTCAAATGCATATTCATGAGCAAATGGAACAGATGGAAGCAGCGCGTGTGCAATTTCAAAAAGAACAACAAGAAACAGCGTATGAATGGACAGAGTTATTATGGGATCAATCTTTTCATTTAGCAGAAAAAATCGTGAATCAAGCGGTAGATTCACGATTGCTTGATGTTTTACCTATTTTAACTGGCATCGTGCAAACATTACCAACTTCATTTGAAAAATTAATCATTACAGTACATCCAGAAACGTTTGAACGTATTCAAGAAGAGAAGGAAAATACGAAAGAATATTGGTTACTACAATTAGTAGAATGGAAATATGATTTCTCCCTGCAGTTTGGTGAATTTGTTCTGGAGGAAGAGAAAGAGTTCTTTGAATTTAAATTTGCACCTATATTTGCGAAACTTCGTCAGAAATGGGAAGAAGAGAAGTTATTTGAGGAGCAAAATGTATGAGCCGCCTGTTAATGAATGAGAACGAAAAATGGAATAAGTTCATTGAAACACCGCTGTATACGAAAGTAGGCAAAGTTCATAGTGTACAAGAACAGTTTTTCGTAGCAAAAGGGCCGAAAGCGAAGATTGGTGATGTTTGCTTCGTTGGAGAACATAACGTCTTATGTGAAGTGATTGCCATTGAAAAGGAAAATAATATGCTACTTCCATTTGAACAGACAGAAAAAGTATGTTATGGAGATTCAGTGACATTAGTTTCAGAAGATGTTGTTGTACCACGTGGTAATCACTTGCTCGGAAAAGTGTTAAGTGCAAATGGTGAAGTGTTAAATGAGGAAGCTGAAAACATTCCATTACAGAAAATGAAACTAGATGCACCACCTATACATGCATTTGAACGTGAAGAGATTACCGATGTATTTGAAACAGGAATAAAATCAATTGATTCTATGCTAACAATTGGTATCGGTCAAAAGATTGGTATTTTTGCTGGATCAGGTGTTGGTAAATCAACTTTACTTGGAATGATAGCAAAAAATGCAAAAGCTGATATAAATGTTATTAGTTTAGTAGGAGAACGTGGCCGGGAAGTAAAAGACTTTATTCGAAAAGAGTTAGGCGAGGAAGGTATGCGAAAAAGCGTCGTTGTTGTAGCGACGTCAGATGAAAGTCACCTTATGCAACTTCGTGCAGCGAAACTTGCAACGTCTATTGCTGAATACTTCCGTGATCAAGGCAATAACGTATTACTTATGATGGACTCTGTTACTCGTTTTGCCGATGCACGAAGAAGTGTTGATATTGCTGTTAAAGAGTTACCGATTGGTGGTAAAACACTGTTAATGGAAAGTTATATGAAGAAGTTGTTAGAGCGTTCCGGAAAAACACAAAAGGGATCTATAACAGGTATTTATACGGTGCTTGTTGATGGGGACGATTTAAATGGTCCTGTACCAGATTTAGCACGTGGTATTTTAGATGGACATATCGTATTAAAGCGTGAGCTTGCAACGCTTAGTCATTATCCTGCAATTTCAGTATTAGATTCAGTAAGTAGGATTATGGAAGAAATTGTTTCGCCACATCATTGGCAACTTGCAAATGAAATGAGAAAGATTTTATCAATTTATAAAGAAAATGAATTGTATTTTAAGCTAGGAACGATTCAAGAAAATGAAGAAAATGCTTATATTTTTGAATGTAAAAATAAAGTAGAAGGCATAAATACATTTTTAAAGCAAGGTCGATCGGATAGTTTCCAATTTGATGATATCGTTGAAGCGATACAGCATATAGTATAAGGCCTCTGCATAAGAGGTCTTATTTTTTTGTTTTTTAATATTTCACAGATTTTTTTGGAAAAAAACTATATAATAGAAAAAGAGAACGTTATAATAGAAAGGGGTTATGAAAACAGGTGGATAAACAGCAGTACGACACAATAAAATTGCAAATAAATCAAGAAAAAGAACATATTTTAAAAGAAGTGTATGAATTAACAGCTGAAAAAAGAAAAATAGAACAAAAAAAAGAATATGATTTATATGTTGTGAAATCGCGTAGTAAAGTCGTACAAACTGGGCAACGTATTATGGCTGGTATGCTTTCTTCACATACGTTTTCACCTGAAAGAATAGAAGAATGGAATCGGAAAATTAAAAAAACGGAAGGTTTTATTCAAAAAAATGAAAGTCTTTTAGAGCAAGTAAAAGAAAAAGAACGTGTCATTGATGAGATGTATCAAGAAGATTGCAAAAAGCTTGCGAAAGCACAAGAAAAGCTGGAAGAAAAAATGCTTCTGGATTTGAAAATGTGTATGAATGGATGAGGTGAATGTAGTGATACAGTCTGTATTACCGGTGCAACAAAGTTTACCTCCGCAAAAAGAAAAAGGGCTAGAAGTACAATCGAAAAATGAAGATTCTTCATTTGATCGTACGATGAGAATGGAAAATAAAAAGCAGCCGAAAACGGAGAAAACGAAACGAGAAGAAGCACCAAAAGAAGAGAAAAAAGAATATAACCTTTCTAAACCATCGGTAACGAAAGAAGAACCAATTGTAAAGAAAGAAGAAAAAAAAGAGACAGAACAGTTGTTATTAGCTGTATCTGAGCAAATGGTTGCAATTGAGCAATTACATGTGCAGCCGAAATTGTTATATCAATACATACAAAAAATACAAGAGCTATATAAAGAATATGGCAATATTAAACTTAATGAATTACCTGCAGCTGAATTACAACAATTACAAGAACTTCTTTCAAATATGAATATCAAAAATGCTATATGTTTAGAAGATACAATGCAAATGGTATTAGACAAAATGAAGATGCCAGAGCAAACGATGCAAGCATTGAAGGTTGTAGAAACAGAAACTTGTAATATTGCAAAGAAACAAGAAGAATTTAAAGATGTAGATCTTTCGAAAGCTGAGAGCGATGATGCAAAGGTAGAGTTGCCAGAAGGTGATGCATTAAACGATTCGAGCTCTGCAGGTGCAGAGTTATTAAATAAAACGACGAGTACCGAACAAATAGGGAAATCGAATAGTGGTGCTGAGAAAGTTTCATTACCTGACTTAGGAAAAAAAATGGAAGCACAAGTAGAAGCCTTGCAAAAATTTGTAGTGAAACAAGAACGTGTTTTATTTCAGTTAAATCCAGAAAAACTTGGTACATTAACAGTGTTTATGAAAAAACATGGAGATCAAATTGACGTTCACGTAGAAATGGAAAAACACGATGCGAAAAAACGTGTTGAAATCATTTTTGATGAATTGAAATTAAAGTTAAAAGAAAAAGAAATCAATATTCAAATTAGCTATTCAGATAAAGATGAAAATCGTAAAGAACAGCGAGAACAAGAGCAAAGGCAAAAACAGAAATTAGCAAATACAAATCATGAAAAACAACAATCAACAGAATTTGCGGGATTATTGGAGGAATAACGCGTGCCAACAGTTGGATTAAATACAACGAGTACAAATCATATTCCGTTACAAGCAGGGGCGCAAACAAAAAACGCATCTGTAAATGGTGTGCAATCGCCAGTTCAACAAACAAACGGAGTATCAGCAAGTAATCAAAAAACACCCGGTATTATGGATAAAGATGATTTCCTGAAACTTTTTTTAGCGAGCTTTCAACATCAAGACCCGTTTAATGCGATGGATATGAACCAAATGATGAATCAAACGGCTCAACTATCGCTTATGGAGCAAGTACAAAATATGACGAAAGCAGTAGATAAACTACAATCAACGATGTATACGACAGCTCTTGATGGTGGGATGAAATTTTTAGGAAAGTATGTTAGAGGTATAAACAATAAGGGGGAGCAAGTGACTGGTCAAGTGGAAACAGTTCGACTTGCCGAAAATAACGATGTACAACTTATTGTTGATAATCAAGTTGTCTCACTTCGTTTTGTAGAAAGGGTTTCAGATAAACCGATAGCAGAAACAAATCCAGAAGATGAGAAGAAAGATGATATAGAGAAAAATGAAGAGGTTAAGCAAAATTAATAAAAGGAGTGTATATAGGTTATGATTAAAGCGTTATATACGAGTATTACAGGGATGAATGCGGCACAAAATGCATTAAGTGTTACTTCAAATAATATTGCAAATGCACAAACAGTTGGATATAAAAAGCAAAAAGCTATTTTTGATGATCTGCTATATAATAATACGGTTGGTTCACGTGGGGATGGTGCTTATGCTGGTACGAATCCAAAGAGTATCGGTAACGGTGTAAAGTTTAGTGGGACATCTACAGATTTTAGTGATGGTTCTATTACTTTAACTAGTGATAAGATGGAGACAGCCATAGAGGGAAATGGTTTATTTTTAGTTGGCGATCGTAATAGCGGAAATGTAGAGTATACGAGAAAAGGGTCTTTCGGTGTATCGAAAGATAACTATGTTACAAATACAAGTGGTCAGTATGTGCTAGGGTATGGTGTGAAAACAGGAACTCAAGAAATAGATTTTTCTTCACGACCAAGTCCAATTCATATTCCAATGGGATCAGCTGTTGGTGGGATTCAAACAGATAAAGCAACAATAGGTGGAAACCTTCCTAGAAATCAAAATGCATTATCTCACGAATTCACAGTTTTTGATGAGGAAGGGAACTCGTTAACGTTACGTGTAAATATTAAACAAAAGACTACAAAAGAGACTGTAGATGGTAAAGAAGTTGAAAAGCCTGTGCCAGGTGAATATACGTATACAGTTTCTGTAAGAAATGATTCTAAAAACGAAAAAGAGTTTAAGCCGGTTGAAGGCATGACGGGCGAAAAAAATCTTAAATTTGATACATTAGGAAATCTAAAGGAGACAGATGAAGCTGTACAAAAAAATCCAGTAACTGGTGAAATTACTAAAGGTGGAACGGTTAAAATTCCTTTTGGTAAGGGACTGACACTGGACTTAAGTGGTTTAACAAATTATCCAACAGGGAAAACTATTTCTACAACAGAAGTAACGGGGCGTCCAGCTGCAATTGCAAATGACTATTCAATTTCTGACGGTGGTTTCGTTATGATGAGATATTCGGATGGTAGTATGAAGGTTGTAGGACAACTAGCTGTAGCTACATTCCCTAATTCAGGTGGATTAATGAAAACTGGGAATGGTAATTACATTGCCACACCATCAGCAGGGATTCCAGGGATTGGTGTGGCAGGTGAGAATGGTGCAGGTAATGTAAGAGGTTCAGCAAAAGAAAGTTCAAACGTAGATTTATCTGTAGAATTTGTTGACTTAATGTTATATCAACGTGGATTCCAAGGAAATGCGAAAGTAATTAAAGTGTCAGATGAAGTATTAAATGAAGTTGTAAACTTAATTCGATAATGTATTATAAAGAAAGATCGTAATGTAGTAGAAAGGGTTTTTATTCGTATGACAAGACAAGAACGAATTTTACAATTGCCATTTTTCGAGAATAAACGTGAACTTGCTGAGCAAGTGCTAAAAATGGAACGAGAAGAGCGTGTATATTTACCAGATCAATTTGAAATTAAGCAAGTGCCCCCGTATTCATTTGCTGAAAAGAAAGCGATTATTGGTCGTATTCATGAGTTTTATTTCGTCAGTGTTGGTAATGATGGCGCATGGAAGTATCAACTGTTTAAGGACGAGATGAAGTGCCGTGAGTTTTTTGTTACATTATCAGGCATTACAGATCAGCAAATTGCGTTTTGGTTCAACAATATTGAGTTGCTTAAAGGCGCTTAAAAGTGTTTTTAGTCTTAGGTGGCTCGGAGCTGTAAGAAGAGAACTATAGAAATCTACTGGAATGGTTGAACAATAATCTCTTTATAGCAAGCCAGTACTTTTTTATAGTCTGTGAGTTGTGACAATAGGGCAATGAAATGAGAGTATGCTAGTTTCATTTTATATGTTTGTGATGATAGATTTTTATAAAAGGAGAGGTGAGGAGGATGGCGCAAAATAAGTATCGCGTTACATTCATTTCGCCGAGTGAGGTTGAGCAGCGGACTGTAATGGGGGCGAATAGTTTGCCAGATTTAATTCGTAAAGTAGAAAGTATTATCGCAGATCCAAATGGTTATTTTGTAAATGATAAAAAAAATAATTGCTATTTTAAAGTGATTAAAGAAAATGTTACGTTTATTCAATATGAGTTACTATTTTCGGATAAGGAAATTCATATTGAAAAATTAAAACATATAGCACCGGTAGTATTAAAGCGATTATTCGAAAAAATAAATGACCCGGAATTATATGCACTTGCGCTACTTGATGTTGATATAGCAACGAAAGAATATGTGTTAGCAGAAATGAATTCTGAGCTAAGAATAAGAGTAGAGACGGAGCTTTCGAAAAAATGGGAAGCAATGCCGACAGAAATTGTAGGGGCGCAAGAAGTGTTATTAGAAGCACTTGCTTCTTTTATACAAGATTAATTGTTTTTTAATAAAATGAATCGATCGACTATCTATATTTTTTATATAGGTAGTTGACTTTTTCTCTTTTATAAAGCTTAATAATTAGATATACGGAATTAATGGAAGGGGAGCGACACCTTTATGTCACAAGCACAAAGTATTTTATTAGAAAGCGGAACAAATGAATTAGAGATTGTTACGTACACTGTTGGTGAAAACCTATTTAGTATTAATGTAATGAAAGTACGTGAAATCATTAATCCATTCCCTGTTACAACTGTGCCAGAATCTCATCATGCAGTTGAAGGTGTTGTTCAAGTACGTGGTGAAATTTTACCTGTTATTAACTTGGCAATGGCTCTTAATTTAAAGTCAACAAAGCCACTTGATCAAACGAAATTTATCATCTCAGAATTAAACCAAATGAAAGTTATTTTTCGCGTTGATGAAGTGCATCGTATTCAACGTATTTCGTGGGAACAAATTGATGAACCAGCTTCATTATCTATGGGACTAGAAGAAACGACATCTGGTATTGTAAAACTAGATGGAAAAATCATCTTACTATTAGATTATGAAAAAATTGTATGTGAAATTAGCGGCACTGGTTATGACAATAAATCAATTGCAGGATTAGAACAAAAAACAGATCGAGCTGAAAAAGTAATTTACATTGCAGAAGATTCAGCGATGCTTCGCCAAATATTAGAAGAAACATTATCATCAGCTGGATATACGAAAATGAACTTCTTCAGCAATGGTGCAGAAGCGTTAGCGCAAATTGAAAAATTAGCGAAAGAGCAAGGCGAAAAAATGTTTGAACATATTCACTTGCTAATTACGGATATTGAAATGCCAAAAATGGATGGACATCATTTAACGAAAGTGGTTAAGGATAGTGAAGTAATGAATCGTTTACCAGTCATTATTTTCTCTTCATTAATTACAAATGAATTATTCCATAAAGGTGAAGCTGTAGGAGCAAATGCTCAAGTAAGTAAGCCAGATATTCAAGAGCTAATTGGTTTAGTTGATAAGTTAGTGCTTTAAAAGCTTCTACTTAGCCGGAATAGAAGCTCTAGCCAAGTGTTGAGCGGTCAGTGCTTAATAGAGCCCTATGCGATGTTGAGACGAGACATATGGAGTGGTTATAGGTAAGTAGAAGAGCTGGTGTATAACATTTTTCTATTGAGTAGGAATAGAGGAACTACTTATGTAAGGAAGTTTTCAGTGCTTAATAGAGTCTCATGCGATGTGAGTTCAAAGGTATGAAGTAGTTTTAAGTAAGAAGAAGTGAGACTTCGATTGAGGATTTGAAGACTGGGTTTATAACTCTATTCTGTTAGAGAGAGGAAGGAACTAGCCATATGTAGCATTGGCTAGTTCCTTTTTAGTATTCTATACTTTAAGCTGGCAGAAAAATGAAAGATTTCTGGGGTGTTTGGCGCTGTATGTATGAAAAAATCTTTATTTGAAGATTTTTTATTTAAAAATATAAGCAAACGTATTTTCGATGGTTATTTTAGTAATATTTCGTGGTAACGCAAATTTTTTCGGTGAAAAAACATTCAAAATACCATATAATATAATTAAATGTAATTAATATGCAATTTTACATATTAATAAAAAACATTTTCCAAATTTTTATACTTTCTATACATTTTTGTATGTTTATTATTTGACAGATAATTTCGAACTGTTATAATATGGATATGTAAAAATTTCTATTTTCTTAAAAGACATGGGAGTCAGATGAGAATTGTGAAAGGATGAGGGGGAGTGGCACAGATTATGTATCACCACACAGCAATTAATGTATTAGGTCTTTTACAAAACATGTCAAATAATAAAATGAACGATATGCAACTAGAAGCGGAATTAAAAAAAATAGAAAAAGAATTCCAAGTAAAGTATGAAGAGTTAATTGATTTACATAATAGAATGGTATTATTTCAAATAGATATAGAAAAAAATGGCGGGATGCGAGCATATGAAAAATCAGCAATTACATGGCTGAAGTCTGAACTAGAGCTACTGTATGAAGTGTATCAATTTTGTCAACGTCACGGTTTAAACATTTTAAATATTTCAAAATACGTAAGTAAAAATGAACTAAATCTTTTTCCAAAAACAGAAAGTCAATTGCAAAATACGTATTATAAATTGAAAAAACGTGAAATACCGTTTGAAAATATTGAAAAACAAAAACCAGGACGAAAGCGAAAATATATACCAGTAAAAGAGACAATCGTTGCAAGAAAACAAGAAAACGAGTACGAATTAAAAGAAGAAATTCAGCATAAAGAGGATGAAAAAAATCTTGTAACAGTTATATCTGGTATCGTTGATAACTTTGAAACAATTAATCAATGTAGTGAAAGGAAAGAAGACGAACTACATCAGTTTATGGAAGGTATTTATAAGCTTTCTAGCATGGCAGCAGGGCGTTCTAGAGAAGCGAAGAATACACGTAGTCTAGAAGGTGAATTGCATTCGTTACAACTAGAAAATGAAAGGCTAAAAGGAGAGAAAGAAGAGCTTGTACAAGATATTAAAGGTATGACGCAGCTTTTAATTCATTTCATTACAAGTTCTGATATCGATCAAATTCGTAAATTACCAACTTTCGTACAAGATTGTAAAATGGAATTACATAAACTTGGGCTATATAATGCACAAGACGGAAAAATGAAAATAATGGTTGACCGTAGCGGACAAGTTATGACGGTAACACAGTAATAAAATTTGGGTACAAAATAAAAGGGAGATACATAGTTTATATGTATTTCCCTTTTGTTTTGTATGGAATCGTTCCAAAGATGGAAGATTTATTTTTATGATTGTAGTAGTTTAGAGACCATTTGCGGAATTTGGTTCGCTTGTGAAACCATACTAAGTGCAACTTCAGTCAATAATTTGAACTTTAAAAAATCACTCATCTCCTGCGCCATGTCTGCATCTTCAATTCGAGATGCAGCATCTGTTAACGCCATACTTTGACTATTTAAATTTTCAATATTAAATTGTAAACGATTTATCATAGCACCAAGGTCGGCACGATGAAGTGACACACTTTGTAAAGCATCTTCAATTTTAAGAATCGCTGCTCTTGCTTCTTGTTCTGTTGAAATCTTGATGTCATGTTGGGTAGGGGAATGGGGAATATGTTTCGTCATATGTACCGTATGACCGATATCGTCTAATGTAATAGGACGGTTTTGACCGTCAAATACGGATAAATCATTAAACTCAGTCGTCTCGACAATATAGCCAATTTCTTCTGTTAAAGAATGAAACTCTTTATTCAGCGAATTACGATTTTCATTTGAATTTGTACCGTTTGAGGATTGAACAGCTAAATCACGCATACGCTGCAAAATATTCGTCACAGTTTGAAGGGCAGCTTCTGCCGTGCGAAGCATTGATATCGCATCCTCATTATTACGAATCGCCACGCGCATACCACTTGCTCTCGCATGCATTCGAGTCACAATTGCAATATTAGCGGGATTATCCGAAGCGTTGTTCAACTTCTTACCAGTCGCCAAATGCTGCATTGCAACATTCATACGTTTCTCATTCTCATACAACGACTGCCTAGCATTCATACTTAAAACATTCGTACCAATACGCATAATAGACACTCCTTATAGATTGTTAGAGTCGGTATCTTTTGATCTAATAAACAGTTATGGAAGGATAGAGGGGCTTATGCTTATTTACTGTTTGTGTTTTAACATAAGAGGGAATCAAGATAAGCACTGACCGCTTCTAAGCATCACGGATACTCTCTTCCACATAAAAAAGAAAGTTTTATAAATAATCTATCTATATAGAAAAAATAAACCTCTCTGCAAGCAGAGAGGTTTATTCAGGAAATTAACTCAAATAGCTTATTGTAATAATTTAGAAACCATTTGTGGAGTTTGGTTAGCTTGAGAAAGCATGCTGATGCCAGCTTCGTTTAAAATTTTGAACTTTGTCATGTTAGACATTTCTTTTGCCATATCAGCATCTTCAATTTGAGAAGCAGAAGCTGCCATATTAGTAGCTTGGCTCGTTACGTTGTTTAAGTTATGGTCTAAGCGGTTTAATTGAGAACCGAAAGTTGCTCTAGCGTCAGCAATTTCTTGAATAGCAGTGTCAAGAGCTGTGATTTGAGCTGGTGCAGAAGCTGCATTTAAAGCCTTATCTGCGCCTGTAGCTGTAGGTGTAGCTAAAGTTGCAGTTGTTATAGCTTTTGTATCGATAGCTGTGATTTTCATTGTATCATTTGAAGCGTCAGAAAGCTGAATTGTGATATCTTTCCCACCAGCACCACCTAAAAATGCGTTACCATTGAAATTTG